>CAZTAR010000023.1:0-20162 GCA_964611695.1 uncultured Planctomycetaceae bacterium
GCAAAGACGCCTCGGAAAACCCGAAGACTCCCACTGGTGAGAAAGGCGGGTTAGTACCGAAAGCGGCATTGCGGATTTTCGCAGTCCGGGCGGGGTGTGGTCGCGGCATCAGCCGGTGATGTACCAGGACTTTCTGACGGATGTTGCTGAACGGAAACGCTACTGGTTGATTCGCAGGGAATCTTATTCGCAGTTCAGGTCCGCAGAGCCAAACGCGGGTCACCTTGCTTTGGCGCGGCTCGAAGCCGAGGGGCGTTTTCAGGCGGTGGTGACACAGAACATCGATGAGCTGCACCAACGTGCCGGTAGCCAGCGCGTCCTCGAAGTGCATGGCACGGCCATGCAGGTGCATTGTCTGAGTTGCGACAAGCGGTATTCCGCCGACGAGATTCAAGCGAGGCTTGATGCCGGTGATGAAGCACCGGTATGTGATGACTGCGAAGGCATTCTCAAGTCGATGACGGTTTCATTCGGGCAGGACCTTCCGCAGGATGTTTGGGCCGAAGCAGTGCGTTTGTCGGAGGGATGCGATCTGTTCCTTGCCATGGGTTCGAGCCTTGTCGTTCATCCTGCGGCCCTTCTTCCACAGGTTGCGAAACAGGGGGGCGCTCGGTTGGTGATCGTGAACAGAGACTCGACCCCTCTGGACGGCATCGCGGACATCGCGCTTCATACGCCGATCGGCGAGACGATGGCGGCTGTGATGGCGGCGATGTGAATCGCGGCCTTGGCTGGTTTGGCTGTTCGCAGTGCGCATGAAAAACGCCGCCTTGAGGATGGGGGTGGACCCTTGAGTAGTGGGTGGAAGGAGAAATTGCATGGGGAGAATCATCCCCACCCACAGGCGGCAGGAATGACTCTACACGGGATGGCGGGATGTTCGCTATCGGGAATTCACCCTATTTTTGTACTATTTTAATCAACCCAGCTGGAAGGGTCGGAAAGAGTGGTGATGGGGCGGATGGCATCTTCGTGGTGACAAGTCATCAAAACCGTTTGGACGGAGGGAGCGAGGCCGGGTAGAATTGTCCGCCTTGGTTGAATATGGAGTCCTTGCCATGGATGGTCCTGCCTCGACAGTTGAGCCTATGACCGAACAGGAAGACACAGCGCCGGTAGAACCCGTGACCGAACAGGAAGAGACGGCGCCGGCTGAGCCTATCACCGAACACGCGGACACGGCGCCGGCTGAGCCTGTGATCGACCAGGAGGATACCGCGCCAGTGGAGCCTCCGCATGGGGAGGCGTGCCTCGCAGTTGAGACGGATTCTCGGCCGGATGATTGCCCAGAGATACACCCGTGTCGCGTTGTCGAGGCGATCCTCTTTGCCGCCGACTCTCCGATGCCTGCTTCGAAGATTGCCGCGATTCTCGGAGTGGGGACTTCGCGCGACGTTCGCACCCATATTGAGGCGCTCAACGGCGAATACGCGGAGTGGGGCCTGGCCTTCCGAATTGAGCATATCGCCAAGGGATATCAGATGCTCACGCTTCCGGCCTACAACGCCTGGCTGAAGAAGCTGATCCGGACGCGGCAGGAGACTAAGCTTTCGCCGGCGGCTATGGAGACGTTGGCGATTGTCGCCTACAAACAGCCTTGCACCCGGGCGGATGTTGAGGCGGTCCGTGGGGTTGCGGCGGGGGACCTGCTTAATCGTCTTCGCGAGATGAACCTTGCCAAGATCGTCGGTCGCGCGGAGGACCTGGGCCGACCGCTGCTCTACGGAACGACCAAACGGTTCCTTGAGGTCTTCGGCTTGCCGTCGCTGGAGGACTTGCCACAAGTAGAAGCACTGGGCACAGACGAGATCCCTGCCGCGGACGCCACTGGGGGGATGGATGTGCCGGCGGCCGAAGCACCCGAGACAGAAGCCTCTGAAGAACCGGGCGAAGACAACGAAACTGTCGCGGCCCTCACCCTCGTCGAGGAGGATGACGCTTCGGAACCCACAGATTGTTTTGAGCAAGACGAGTCCGCGACTCCAGTCGAGCAGGATGAAGAAGAGGAATCCGCTGGAACCGACACTTCGATCGAACAAGACGAAACTACAGAATCCACTATTCTTGTCGAACAGGATAACACTGCGGTGCCTGCCGATCTGGTCGCGCCCGATGAAGGTGCGGAATCCTTTGAATCCGTATCCTCAATCGAGCAGGATGGAATCGAGGCGTCCACGGTTGGTGTAGAGCAAGATGAGGATGATGACCCCGTCGAGCTTGCCGATACACCGGAGGACATCGAGCCCGGTTCAACCTCGGATGAAGACGAGTCGATTATTACCCCGGACAACTAACGAAGGTTCGCACCCAGACGCGTGTCAATGAAAGACGACCAGTGGCCGACTTGGGTACAGTTTACCCGAAGTCGACGACTGGTCGTCAGAGTGTCTTCGTGATGTCACCGCGCCGCGCGACGCGTTCACGGCTTCGTCACGATGGAGCCAGTCATCCCCTCGCTGCTTATGGCTCGGTCGTAAACTGCCAAGTATTGCTTGGCGTGAAGTACAGAGCATTGAGGCTCACAACTCGCCAGTAGTACAACGTGCCGCTGGCGAGTGGCGGAGGTTCGATAGTTGGATCAAGTGTTACTCCCAAGTGTGCTGTCGGAGCGAGATCGTCGACATCTGTCTCATCCACGCTAAGATAAACAGCATAATGAGTGGCGTACTGAGGGGGATCCCAACTGAGAGTCACCGATGTTGAGACACTGGTTGCCCCGTCATCTGGGTTGGGATTATCGGCCAGCCCCGGAGCCGGTAGCTCCGTAGTGAACTGCCACACATCGCCTTCCGTGGTTGCCGAACCACCGCTCGTAACTTCGTCAATCCGCCAGAAATAGGTCGTATCCCCGTCCAATGCACCGGGGTCGAAGATCGTGCCGGTGACGTTGCCGCGGAATGCCGCCGGCGTGCCGTTGGTGACATCGGCCAGCGAAGTGCTGAAATAGACATCGTGCGTCGTGGCGCCTATCCCTGCAGACCATTTGAGCAGTGTGTCAAGGGCGACGTCATCGGCGAAATCGTTGGGGACCGGATTCGTTGCCTTGGCCGGCCCGGTGCGGAACTGCCATACCTCGCCCATTGTGACGCCGTCAACAGTGACCGAGTCGATCCGCCAATAGTAGAACGTCATCCCAGTCTGCGGCCCCGGGAAGAACAGGGATCCGACCTGGTTGCCCTGGAACTCACCGCTCGTGTGGGTCGCGTCCTCCACGGCTGCGAAGTTCGTGCCGAAGTAGACGTCCTGGCTGGTGGCCAGCGGGGCGGGGGTCCATGAGAGCATCGGATCGATGTCCACGCCTGCCTCACCGTCGAACGGATCGGGGTCCGTCGCCTGGCCGGGGCCGGTCGTGAATTCCCACACTTCGCCTGTGCCGGTGCAGCAGCCGACGGGGTCGATTCGCCAGTAGTAGGTTTCGCCGCCGGTGAGGGTGTCAGGTTCGAACGTCGTGCCAACCTGGTTGCCTTCGAGGGCGACTGGTGGATTGACGGTGTCGAGATAGACGTTGTAGCTCGTTGCGCCGGATGCGGCTGTCCAGGTCAATATCGGATTGACATCCACGCCGACTTCGAGGTCTGCCGGCACCGGTTCCGAAGCCGCGCCGACCGTCGTCTGGAACTGCCAGACTTCGCCCTTGGTCGCGTTGTCATCCGCATCGATTTCGTCGATCCGCCAGAAGTAGGCCGTGCAGCCGTCCAGCGGGCCTGCCGGGGTGAAGGTTTCCGTTCCGAGCAACTCGTTGCCCTTGTATTGGGGACTCGCACGGGTGGCATCTTCAACGGCGGTCTCACTGATGCCGAAGTAGATGTCGTGCGAGACAGCCCCGACGCCAGCGTTCCATGTCAGCGTCGGTTCGACTTCGACACAACTGTCGCCGTCGTCGGGAGAGATCGGCTTGGCGGCCGGTCCCGCGCCTGTGGTGAAGGACCATACTTCGCCCGGGGTGACGCAGTTTGTGGGGGTGCCCACTTCGTCAATTCGCCAGTAGTAGGTTTCGGCGCCGATGAGGTTTTGCGGCGCGAAGGTCGTTCCCGGCTGGTTTCCCTTGAAGATGCCGGGTGTGGTCGGCGTGGCGTTTTCCACATCCGTTTCGACTGTGCCGAAGTAGACGTTGTGGGAGGCCGCGCCAGCGCCGGCGTCCCATTCCAGGGTGACGTCGAGTTCGATGCCGGTTTCTTCGTGGAGCGGCACGGGATTCGTCGCCGGATCGGGTGCGGTCTTGAAGCTCCAGATTTCTCCCTTTGTGCTGCCGCCGGTGGAGTACTCGTCGATACGCCAGTAGTACTGGGTGTTGCCTTCGAGGAGGCCTGGGTCAAAGAACGTATCCGCGGTTGCGCCGAGGAACTCGGCGTCGAAAACGTCCGCGTTATTGACCGCTGACTGATTCTTTCCGAGGTAGACGTTGCGACCGGTCGCACCAACGCCCGCGGTCCATTCGAGTAACACGTCGAGCGCAACACATTCGGCACTGTCAGCAGGCACGGGGAACTCGGCCGGCGCCGGCAGGGCGCCGGTGTGGAACGTGAGAAGCTGGCCGGTGGTCGTGCCGCCGGGACCGATCGCGTCGATCCGCCAGAAGTAATCCGTGTCCGAACTCATTCCGAGCGGGTCAAAGGTAGTTACGAGGTTGTTTTGGTTTCCTTGGAAGGCGGACGCTGAGCCATTTACGACCGCACTCTCGTTTGTGCTGAAGAAGACATCGAAGCTGTCCAACACGCCGCCGCCGATGCCGGGGTTCCACTCGAGAATGTCGTTGACGTCCACGTCCGTCGCGTTGTCCGCGGGGCTGAACGGCCCTTCGACCTGTGCCGGCGGTTCCGCCGTCGTGAAGGTGAACACACCGCCCTTGGAGGTGCCGCCTGGGCCGAGGGTATCGATTCGCCAGTAGTATGTGGTCGAGCCGAGTAAATCACCGGGATTGAACACCTTGGAGGTTTGGTTGCCTTTGAACTCCGGACTGCTGCGTGTCGCATCTCCGACGGCGACCGTGTCGAGACCGAAGTAGACATCGAAGCTCACGATCGACGGCACGGCTGACCAGCTCAGGTTCTGCGTCGTATCCACGTTGTTCGCGCCGTCGGTCGGAATTGGGTTGGTGACCGCGGCGGGCGGGTTGGTGGTCTGGAACTTCAGCACGTCACCCTTGGTGGTGCCGCCCGGGCCGACTTCGTCGATCCGCCAGTAGTACATTGTCGCCGGCAGCAGGTCACCCTCTTCGTCGGCGTCTTCATCCTCGGGATCGTGGGTGACGCCGGTCTGGTTGCCGATGAACACGTCTTCGTCTTCGGTCGTTGCGTTCTCGACATCGGCCTTGACCTTGCCGAAGTAGATGTCGTGGCTTGTGGCGTTCTTGCCGGCCTTCCACTGGAGGACCTGTTTGATCGGCGCTGTCGTCGTGCCGTCGACCGGCTGGAAGTCTTTTGCCTTCTTTGGCGCTACCGCCGTCTTGAATTGATAGAGATCGCCCTCCGTCACGCCGAGGGTGTTTCGCGAGTCCACGCGCCAGTAGTACTGCGTGTCCGGGTCGAGGCCCTCGGGATCGAACTTAGTTTCCACCTGGTTGCCGCGGAAGATGGCGGCGGTGGTGATCGTGGCACTTTCAACGGAGGCCTTCACCTTGCCCAGGTAGACGTCGTAGCTCTCCGCATCCTCGGCGCTTGTCCAGGTGAGTGTGGTGGTGACGTCCACGTTTTCCGCCTTGTCGGTCGGGTTCGGTCCTGTCACCTTGCCCGGGAATCCTTCCGGCGTGGGATCGGGGCCGGGGCCGGGTTCGCCGTTTGGCACGACCGTGGTGGAGCCGTCGATTTGGAAGACGTATGTGCCTGTCTGGTCGAAAACGTAGGCCGTGACGGCATAGATGCCCGTGGCGTTGTATCGGTGGGTGGTCGTCGTTCTTCCGGCGGGACCCTCGACAAAGCCGGTCCCGTCACCGAAGACCCAGTTGATCTTCGATACCAAGGATGGGTTGCTTACGGCACTTTCGATGCTGAATGTGACCGTGTAGTTGGGTTGGTCGAAGGCTTGGATGGAGGTGATCTTCGCACAAGGAAGCGCGAGCAGGGTTCCTCCCAATGTCGTGCAACCCGTCATCACCGCGCCTGTGAGAGACACGGCAAACAGCCCCATCAGCAATGACTTTGTTTTCTTTCCATTACGCATGGTATTTCTCTCCCACCTTTTCGCAGGCTTCGTGACACGGTCCGATTTCGGTTTTGATCGTGTCGCGGGTCCGCGCCCCTTTGATTCTTTGCCCCAAAGATCGGCGTGTGTTGCCGCGCTCAAGCACAGCCCGAGTTCCAGGTTCCTTGCCGATGGACGTACCCCCGGCGGAACCCAACGGCCGATCGCCATTGTTTTGTTCACCTCTCTGAATGAATACTGCGAGGATTCATCTTTTTCCCCCTCGATCGCACCTGTCAGCGGCGATCTAACCCCTGCACGGGAACGCCGCGCCAGCTCGTGCCGCCGGCCCGTCGAACGAAGTCCGTACTGTAACTGAGTCTACGTCGCTCGGTGTCCCCAATCAAGTGTTGGCCAGGGGGTGGGGCGTGTCCGGCTGTGCTACCGGAACCAAGGGCGTTCTGGTTGGGCCGAGAATCGCCTTTTGGTGAGGTGGAGAATCTCTTCTCGGGCTTTGGCTCATCTGGGGGCGGGGGTTTCTTGGGAGATTGATGCGAGAAGGGAATCTCGCACGAGCGGGGGCGGGTGGGCCGATCCGGTGAGGACATTTGGGGAAGATGGGTGCGAGAAGGGGTTCTCGCACCGGCAAAATCCTCGATGCCGACGGATGTGGGGAGAAACCTCTCAGGATATCACGTCGGCCACAGGGGGCTGACGCTACCGTCTTCCGTCCGAGATTCTGTTCTCGGTCCCGGCGAGCAAGCGGCGGATGTTGCTGCGATGCCGGATCATCACAAGGAGCCACATCGCAATGGTGAGACACATCAGAGGGTAGTGTTCCGCGACCGTCCAATCGGAGAGCAGTGATAATAGTAGGAACGCGATCGGCAGGCAGCATGCCGCCACGATGGAGCCGAGCGATACATAGCCGCTCAGCTTGACGACCACCGCCCAGACTGTCAGTGCCACGAGGCCGGGCCAGGTCAGATATGGAAAGATTCCGAGGATTACACCGAGCGAGGTTGCCACGCCTTTGCCGCCTTTGAAACGCAGGTATACAGGCGCAATGTTGCCCAGGACGCAGCACACACCCACGGCCAATAACACGACGTCGGTGAGCCTTGTATCTGCTGACCCTTGCCAGGCGGTCGCGAGCAAGGCATTGGCTACGAGGGTTGCTGTCATTCCTTTGCCGCAATCCAGCAGGAAAACCAGCACACCCCATTTTCGCCCTAATACCCGACCGACGTTTGTTGCACCGAGGTTGCCACTGCCGTGGCGGCGGATGTCGACGCCCTTCATTGCCGCGACGATGAGCCCGAATGGGATCGCGCCGAGGAGGTAAGCGCCGATGACCAAAAGCGCGATCTGCCAAAGCTGCATCATCTCATTGGCCTTTCGTGGCTTGATCGTCTGACTGTTCTAAGACTTTCATCGCGTCGGAGAGGGTGCCGATCTTCACGCCGCTCTTCACAGCTGTCTCGATCCATTCTTCCCAGTGGAGCATCCGCTCTTTCTCCTCCGCGAGGATCCACGGATGGAAACAGATGCATATGAAGTGATGCAATTGGAGCGCGATTCGAAGGCGGCGGTGATGCTTCGCCATCGTTTTTTTGACAGTCTCCTCTCGGCGCAAAAAACCGCGATCATCCGTGTATACCGGCACTCTTATCAATTGCGGCGTACTCGTCGTTAAGGCATACGGAAACTTGGCGTGGTCGTGCTCTGCGTTGTAGCGGAACTTCTGTCGCGCCAGTTCGAGGAACAACCGCTCATCCCAGTGGCCGTGCGGTGTTCGGAAGCCGGTGGGCTGATGTCCCAGCTGCGCAAAGGCGTTTCGGCATGCATAGACCAATTGCTTCAAGGCATCATCGGCCAATCCGTTCGCCGATTCTCCGGCGAAGCCTAGGGCGGCGAGTTCGTGGCCTGCGTCCGCGATGGCGTTGAGGTGGCCAGGCGCCAGCTCGCAGAGTTTGGCCGGGCAATGAACGGTCGCATGAAGGTCGTGCCGTTTGAGCACTTTCATGATGTGTCGCATCCCATGGTCGGAGAGCGACTCGCTCACGAAGTCGATTCCACGCTCATAGTCGAAACAGAGGCCGATCCGGGCTTCCTTCTTGGCCAGCGTTTGCCGGTCCGGACCTTCGTCGGGTGCATCGGCTTTCCGGCCAAACAGGCGGGCCAACAGTCCTTTACGCTCCTCCGCCAACCCTATCTCCTGTTACATCTGGCCGCGCCGTTGGCGACTTCGTTGAAGATCATGTCCAACTCCGCGACATGGCGGGACATACTAATCCGATCCCGCAGGGCGATCGCCGCGGCTGACATCTTGCTTCGAAATTCCGCTGAACGCAGGTCCTTGATTCGTCGCACCCATTCATCGATTGCGTCCGGGGTGTCGATCACGAAACCTTCGCGGCCGTCGCGCATGATTTCCGCCGCGCCGTTGAACGAAGTCGTAATACAAGGCACGCCGCGCGACAATGCTTCGAGCACGACGCGGCTGCACGGATCGTAATAGGTCGGGTGCAGACATGCGTCGGCCGCGTGAAAAAACGAGACGATGCGCCGCGTCGGGCCGGTGAATGTCACAAATGGATCCAACTTCAAAACATTGAGTCGGCGTTGAAAACGAACCGGATTGTCGCGTCCTACCACGAGTAGCTTGAAGTTGGTCATGCCGGATTCCACCAGCCGAGATATCACGGTGATCAGCGGCTCCAGACCTTTGAGGCGGAAATTGTGCGCGACGAACAACAACAGCAGGGAATCTTCGTTGACGTGGTACTCCTTCCGAACCATTTCGCGGGCGGCGGCCTGTTCTTCCGGTGGGGTGACCTCCGAGTTGACACCGTTGAAGACCACCCGGACGCGGGGGCTTTCCACGCCGTAGATCTCCTCACACTGCCTCGCGACGTATTGCGAGACGGCAAGGATGAGCGGTCCATCGTCGCGGAAAATCTCGCGCTCCAAATCCAGCAGCGACCGTTTCTTGAAGGAGAGCGATGTCAAGGCGCGTTTCATGGCTCGCCGTGGCCACGACGAACGCAAGGCCACATTACGTTGGAGGGTTTCGCCCACGAGTCCGCCGCGCGGCTGATACACATCCGCATCGGGTAGGGGGGCGATGGCGTGGACCAGGTCGAATCGGTTCTCCTTCAAGAACGCCGAGGCTCTTCTGATGAATGTCGCGACACGGAGGGGACCGAGTGTTTTGTTCGCGGGAATCGGGTGGACCGTCATGTCCGGGGGCGAGGGCGTGGCCGTGGTCGTGATGATGTGAACATCGTGGCCGTGCTGAGTTAACAGCCGCGCAAGCTCCATGGTGGATGTTTCCGCGCCGCCGCGCCAGGACTCGATGCGTTCTATCACGATCGCGAGTTTCACGCTTGTTTGCTCCGTTGAAATCGGTCCGTGCGGCTTCGATCGTGGCCGGCCATCCGCCGCACCCTCGCACCGACCAGCGAAATCAGTTCTCGCACCGCCGAATGGGATTCCCGCGCGTTGGGGAGGTAATGATACAGAAAACGCAGACGATCCGCCCGGGTCACGAGGGGGGTGGGCGCGCTGTAGTCCAGTGCCGCCAGGTCTTTGACTACCCATCGCCGCCGGCACGCGGGATTCGCCAGCATCCTCGCCAAGTCCAGCAGGTGCAGCACCACGCCGCCATCGGCATTGTGCGTCAGGAAGACGTGGCACAGATAGAGGTCACGGTGAAAGAGATTGTGATTGTGCAATCGCCGTGCCACGAGGGCGAGTTGCCGGACGATCTCCCTGCGTTCCTTCCATGGTGGCACGGCTCGGTCGCCATTTGACGCCAGGTCTGCCAGCTTCTCCAGCGATTCGCCCCTGATTTCTTCCGTCATCGAGAAACTTGCGACTTCCCGAAAGCCCTTCATCTTCTGCCCGAACGCGACCGATCGCGCGGCCGGGATTCCGAGGAGCGTGAGGACTTTGATGAAGTGCACCTCCCGCCAGGCGCTGCTCATGGTGATGCGGCTTTCACGCATTCGGCGAAGTTGTTCGCGGAAGGGCGGTTTGTGAAACCGTTTGAGGTAGTAGATTCTTGGCTCTTTCTGGTTGCAGCCGGCGCCCTTGTCGCCGACATTGTCGCACAACTCCAGGCGGATCCGGTCTCGGAATGGTGGGAGCCCGGGCTTTTGCAGATTGTCTCCACCTTGGTAGGCCATAACGTCCTTGAGATTGGTGAGGCCCGCCCGGATCAACAGCGGGGCCACTCGTGCGTCGGCTATCATGCCGCGATGTCGACTTAGTGTGACGCGTCGCGGGTGCTCGAAGTCGTCCGGCAGCCGGGGGGCGAGTTTGCCGTCGATCCACGTTTTTTTTATCTGCGGCCAGGAATGTGGTTCTTTTCGTCCAGAGGCTTGGTGGTTACGCGTCCTTTCGCGTCGATATCCTGCGCAGAATCGGCGGGAGTCCATCTCAGTTAGCGCCATGGGGAGCAGGCTCTTCCGGAGGGCGCCGAGGTGTTTCGCGGTCAACCGTGCTTCGACCGTTCGTGATTCGTCATCAGTCGCCACGCGCGTCATGCGTTCGACATCGATCAGGCAGAACCGCCAATGACCTGCCGCAGTACCGCCCACGACACGATCCGCGAAGATGTGCTTTGCTACCATGTCTGGCCAGAGGAAGCCTGCCGCGTGGAGCCGACCGATCAGACCGCCCAGTTTGTGGAAGAGTCGGCCGCGTTCTCGATCGTCAATCGACGCAGGCCTCGGGAAGCCTGGGACGAGCCAGTGTTCCAAAGTGAAAGGCATCGGCACCGTTTCGACCAGCACGAAAGCCTGGATTGGCATTCCCCATTGACGCCGTTCGCCGAAAGCAATGCGTCGCATTGCCGGAATGGCCGCCTTCTCGAGTTCGCCGAGCATCGTCCATTCCTGACGCGGCTGCGAGATGCCCCGTCGTCCTCGTAGTAAGGGCCAAAAGCTATGTTTCGGCGGAATCTTGAATACGCGTTTCAGGAAGCATTTCGTCACGGCCCCGTCGACCGCAATCTCCAGGGGGACCGCTTCACGATTTCGATGCCACCCCACAGCCTTACCTGCCTCGGCGCGCATCATGGCGTCGAGATCCGCGAGGCCCGCGGCGCGAAGGAGCGATTCACGCCCTGGTTCGATGGTCATCGTCGTACTCATGCCGAACCGTCGTTGTCCTTGATGCTGCGATCCAGGAGGATCGTCCAAAGGATCGCGCGAGCCGTTGTGCGATCCGTCGAGTTCTTGGTCTTTGCTCTCTCCGGCACCACCTTCTCCGCGTCGAGATAATCTCGCAGCCAACGAAGCTGCTCGGTGGGTGTCATCCATACTCGCGCCTGCTTGTACAAGCTCGACAGGTCGCGGAGTTGCCCGTGCGCCCGATAGACACGCCATCGACGCAAATCGCCCCGGGTTGAGTCGATCACGTAGACCGGCGGTTCCGGTCGCTCGCTGTTCGCGACGAGGAGGTTACGCCACTGAAGGTCCACGTGGTAGAAGCCTGTCGCGTGCATCTTCGCGACGATCCGGGCGGTGGATCGAAGCAGATGCCGGCGTGTCGGGTCGTCGAATGCGCTGTGTGGGTCGGGCCACCGGTCCGCCACCAAGGAGTCCAACGGAACCGCGCCGGGGACGCCGCGGGTCAGGATGAAAGCGTCCACCCAGCCGGACCTCTGGCGACGGCACCCGTGGCAAACCACATCGGGCACTAACACGTCGCACTGCGTTTGCAGAATGCGGTAGTTCCGCGCTTCTGTAAAGGCCTTGTCTTGCCTGGGCCAAGGCCCGACCGAGCTTCGATGTCGCCAGCTTCGACCGTTGTAGCAATAGACTTTCAGGTAGTACACGTCTTGTTCGCGGGGCGTTTCGAGCCGGATTCGTCGGGTGAGTGTGGTGCCGGATTGGCCGACGACATCGCCGCGTTGGCAGTTGACGAAGTCATCATATTGCCGCAGGCCGTCGGTCTGCAACACTTGCTCCATCTCAGGTTCAACCCATGTGAATCGTTCGTGCATTTGTTTTTTGATCAGGCGGCCGCTGCAGTATGCCGGCTCGCGTGACGTCGGCTTCCTTTGGCCGATTTCGGCGCGTTGAAGACCATTTGGTTTTTCTCGTCGGCCCCGGTGGGGCGACGCAACTGGTGGCGCCGCCGCCATAGGCGGTGGGGACACAGGGGAGACGCGTGTGCCACACTCAATCGTTCACTACTCAAGTATGACAGCGCTGCTTTGACCCTGAATCGCGGGTAGCGGCTTTGCGATCGCTGTTTGGCCGACCCACGGATTGCTATCCGTGGGTTTTCAAGTGAGGATATGCGAACAACGTAGCGCTGTCATACTAGAGCATCTTGCACGTCCCTGTTGCGGCCGACTCGGGGGTCGGCCTCAACGCTCTTTCGAAAAAAGCCCTTATTCAACTCGGTTTTACGCTCGACCTGCCTTCGCCATGATGGGCGGGTCGAACACTTGTCCTCGCTCCAGCCTCTGCAATTCCGAATCTCGCAACAGGTCTGACTTTGCCTGGACCCGCCGAAGCCAGTCGCGGTTTCGCGGATCGAGTTTTTTCTTGTCGAGGTAGGTGAGCAGGAAGCGTAATTGATCGGCCTTCGAGCAGAAGTGCGGCGCGAGGACACCCATCGCCGCGATGTCCCGAACGATGCTGTCCTGCCGGCGCTGCTGTAAGCGAATTCGTTTTCCGACCGAGGCGTCCAGGAAGTAGAACTCGAAACGATCGCCGGGCAGAACTCGGATCAACACGTTCCGCCAAAACAAGTCCCGATGGACGAAACCTGCCTCATGCATGTGGCGCACCTGTGCGGCCAGCGAGGTGAGGATTTCCCATCGCCCAAGGCGGCTGGCCTCTGAATTCGCGCAGTCGCTGAAGGTTTTGATGAAGGACGAAAGGGGCATCGCGTCGGGCACTGACTCCGTGATGAGAAAGCAACTTCGCACGAAGCCGGCGATTCGGCGTTCTCCGTATGCAATCGGCCGCACTGCCTGGATGCCCAGCTGCCGCATCTGCCTTAGCGCGCGGAATTCGCTTTTGGCTCGGTTTGCCTTGAGGAAGGTGCCTCGAAAGGCGCCCCGCAAGCGATGCGACCAACGGGGGTAGTGGTAGCGCTTGATATAGACGGAGGAGGATGAGCCGATCAGGTCCTGCCAGATGGTGTCCGTCGTCCGGCTCCACGCCGCGAGGCGGTTGCCCATGCAGGCCAGGACCGATGCCACGTGATCCAAGTCTGCGCGATGCAGATGATCGCGGAACGGGGGATCAATCCAAATGTAGTCTCTGGTCAACATCATTCGTGGCTCATGGCCTCTTCAGACGTAGCAATTCGCTGGGTTGAGGTTCCGTACATGCTTTTCCTGGAAAGGGTTCTACGTGTTCTCACGGCTAACGATTGGGCACCCTGCTGGGTGCCCAATCGTTAGCCATGCCACCCTGTTCAAATGCCAAACGCCTTACGCTTTACGCCTATTGTTCCCATTGGCCGCGGGGGGCGCTCTCGTTGTTCTCGTCGGCCACGGGGGGCCGACGCTACCCGGAGGACGCTCTTGTTACCTGATCGCACGCCAACAATTCCACTGCCTGCTCCAATACGACTGAGGGTTCCAACTGCCGCATACAGTTGTGGTGTTTCAACGGGCACACACGCTCCATACACGGCTGACAATCAAGATTCAGCATTGCGTTTCGTTCCTTCGCGAAACGCGTCATCGTCCACGCCGGATCGCTCGATCCAAACACCGTCACTACGGGTACCCCAAAGGCCAGCGCGAAGTGGCGCGGCCCCGTGTCGTTTGTGATCAGCAGCCGGCAACGCTGAATGAGTGCTTTTAAGGGTCCCAACCCGAGTGGGGGATCGACGAATATCTCGATCGGTTCCTTTGCGGCGGCTGCGAGCTGGTCCGCGATTTTTCGTTCCTTCGGCCCGAGGGAGGCGACGACTCTGACGCCGTATTCTCGTGTTAGCGTGTCCGCCAGTATCGCATATCGTTCCGCCGGCCAGCACTTCGCCGATCCGTAGTTCGCGCCGGGATTCAATACGACGAGCGGACAATCATTCCGCGGGGTTCCAAGGCGTTCGTCGATGACAGCCTCGTCGGCAGGGGTGACGCCAAGTTCCATCGTGTCGCCCGGTTCGTCACAGCCCACCGCTTTCGCAAGCGCGTTGTAATAATCCAGGGCCGGAATCGGCACGAATCGGCGGCCATCCTTCGGCGGTTGGAGTCGGTCCGTCAACAAAGGCGCCCGACCCTCCCGCGAATATCCCGCCCGCCGCTTTGTGCCCGATAGGTAGGCGACCAGGGCGGATCGGAAGGAATTCGTGAAGAGGATCGCCAAGTCGAATTTTTCGCGGCGAAGTTGGCCCGAGAGATCCACCAATGCACGGGCGCCGAGACCCCCTTGGGCTGGCCAGAAGACCTGCCGGTTGCTGAAATTGGTTCCCTCCAGGACGTCCGCCACGTAGGGTCGCATCAGATGAACGATGTGGGCGTCAGGAAATCGCTGACGGATCGCGCGCAACGCGGGTGTGGCCATCACGACGTCCCCAACCCAATTCGGCACGGATATCAGAATCCGCGAGACCTCACCCAAGACAGCGTCTCCGTTACCAATGTTGCGGCGAGCATAGTCTAGCCTACGCCCCGCGCGTCCACAATTCGCATAAGACCCCACAGTCTTTTTCCGTGGCGTGTGGATTTCCGTATTCCGGCTCACTAGATTCCTGAGGCCGCCCGTCGTTGTGGCGTCCTTCCGTGTAGGCGGCATACAGGCCGACCGATCAGGAGAATTACCGAATGGGACTCATGTCCGGCAAGAAGGGGATGATCATCGGCGTTGCGAACGGTGAAAGCCTCGCTTGGTCCATCGCGAAGCGACTGCACGATGAAGGCGCGACGATGGCGTTCAGCTATCTCCCGGGCGAGAAGATGGCACGTCGCGTTCGGTCCGTCACGGACACGATCGGCGCTGAGATTGTCAAACCCTGCGATGTGACTGATGACCTCGACATTGAGCGTTTTGTCGGCCAGGTGGGCGAGGCGTATGGCCGGATTGACTTCATTGTGCACTCGGTCGCCTTCGCGCCTCGGGAATGTCTGGCAAACCGTTTCTGGCAAACAGAGCGCGCTGATTTTGAGCTCGCGATGAACGTGAGCGCGTATTCCCTTATCGCTTTCTGCCAGAAAGCATTTGAACTGTTGCGCGAAGGTGCGTCTGTCCTGACGCTCTCGTATCTCGGGGCCCAGAAGGTCGTGCCTGGCTACAACGTGATGGGCGTTTGCAAGGCCGCGCTCGAGAGCAGCGTGCGCTACCTTGCCGCTGATTTGGGCGACCTCCTCCGGGTGCGCGTCAACGCCATCAGTGCAGGACCCTGTCGCACTCTCAGTTCGGCAGGAATCTCCCGCTTTGATAAGGTGCTCGGTCACTACCCGGTCAAGTCGCCGCTCAAACGGAACATCTCGCCCGATGAGGTTGCCAAGGCTGGGCTTTATTTGCTCAGCGAGCTTTCGAGTGGGACCACCGGCGAAATCCACTACGTGGACGCCGGCTACAACATTGTGGGGTGGTGATGCGCTGCGGCCTCCGGCCGTGTGCGTAGGGATCGAGGGAAGAGGGGGGTGACTCCTCCCTCCCTCCCTCGATCCTTTTCTTCCTTATAGATGTTCCGCTTCCCGAACCTTGCCACGCGTGTCAGTAAGTGGTTAGTGTTTGATTGGATGGAGGGGGAGCAAACTGGTTATTCCCGTCGGCCACGGGGGGCCGACGCTACGAATCATGCCACTTGCAATCATATCTGGCTGGGAAAAGCGGCCGGTGCGGCCTCGCGTCCGCCCCTCCCTGACTGTTGGGGTTCTGATCTGGAGGGCGCGATTGCGCTGCGTTGCTGAAGCAGCAGATCGTGCTCGGCTTGACGCTCTCTTCGCGAGACGGTAATGTCTCCCCGCCCGGACAGGTGGGCTATTTCGATATCCTTCGTCTAGTCAGAGTTCTCGATATAGGGAGGCTACTCTTGGGTTTCGATTGTATCGTCTGCGTGAAACAGGTACCCGACACCTCGAATAAAACAGGGGACGTGATGAACGAGGACGGGACTGTCAATCGCGCCGCGCTCCCGACAGTCTTCAACCCTGAAGACCTTCACGCGCTTGAAGCCGCCTTTCGGATCAAGGAAGAGTATGGCGGCTCCGTCACCGTGTTGACGATGGGACCGCCCAACGCCAGCGACACCCTTCGCGAGTCCTTGTTCCGCGGAGCCGATCGCGTCTTGCTCCTGACAGATCGTCGGGCTGCGGGGAGTGACACCCTCGCGACAAGCTATATTCTCAGCCGGGCGATTCAGAAGATCGAACGATACGACCTGGTCTTCTGTGGTCGGCAGGCGATTGATGGCGACACGGCGCAGGTCGGCCCGCAGTTGGCCGAAAAGCTCGGCATCCCCCAGGTCACCTACTACGAGCAGGTCCTTTCGATGGGCCAGAATACGGCGCGGGTCCGGCGGAACATCGGCAATGGGTGGGAGATTGTCGACACGCCGCTTCCGGCGTTGTTCACCGTTCTCGATACCGCCAATGTTCCCGCGCCTCCGGCGGCCAGACGTGTGATGCGGTACAAGCGCGCGCAGACAGCCTACGAGGTTTCCAAGGTCGTGGCTGCCGAGATGGCTGGCGCCGATGCTGATCGCTGTGATGCCGAAACGGCTCGCCGCGTCGAGAACATCAAGATGAATGACCTGCTGATCGATCAGTGGGACCTCGACGACATTGAGGCAGACATGCAGTGGTGTGGGCTGGCCGGTTCGCCGACGAAGGTCCATCGCGTTCAATCGATTGTCCTGACCAAAGAGGGATTCACGGAGGTTCCGGCCACAGATCAGGGCGTCAGAGAGATGATTCACGGATTGATCGTCGATCACACATTGGGATGAGTTGATTGGCGAGAGCACGTTGGGATTTGTTGATCCTCGACCACCCATTGTGGCGAGTTAATCGTCCGGCGGACGGGAATACAAGATGATCGAACCGAACCGAAATGGTGAAATCTGGGTCTTCGCGGAGCAGGAAGACGGAGGCCTGAGCGATGTCGCGCTTGAACTTTGCACCAAAGCGCGCGAGTTGGCCGATCGGCTCAAGGTCAAGATGGGGGCAGTTCTCCCTGGCCTGAAGGTGCGAGCACTGGCGAACACGTTGATCGCCCACGGCGCCGACCATGTTTACCACGTTGATCACGAAGAACTCGAGCACTACCGCACCCTTCCCTATGCCCGGGTGATGTGCCACTTGATCGCGAAGCATCAGCCGCAAGTCGTCGTGTATGGCGCTACGCCCATCGGCAGGGACCTTGCGCCGCGGATCGCCTCCGAGATGAAGGCGGGCCTGACCGCGGATTGCACCGACCTTCAGATCGGCGACTATGTGGAACGAAAGAGCAAGACGACGCACAAGGATCTGCTCTTGCAGGTCAGGCCGGCGTTCGGCGGCAACATCATCGCCACGATTATCAACTACGACCGTTGGCCCCAGATGGCCACGGTTCGGGAAGGTGTGATGCGGCTCAGCGAACCGGACCCCGGCCGCAAAGGTGAGATTATCGATGAGGCGGTCGAGTTGAGTGAGCTTGATCTCGCCGTCAAGCTGATCGAGCGGCACCGTGTGCCTAAGACGGTGAATCTCAAGGCTTCGCGTGTCATCGTTGCCGGCGGCGGTGGTGTCGGGAGCAAGGAGAATTTCCAGCTGATTCGCGACTTGGCGGGGGCGATCGGCGGCGCGGTCGGCGCTTCTCGGGCCGCGGTGGACAGCGGTTATATCAGCAAGGATTATCAGATCGGCCAAACGGGAACCACCGTGCGTCCCGCCCTGTACATCGCCTGTGGCATCAGCGGTCAGGTGCAGCATCGTGCGGGGATGGAGGAGTCGGCGAAGATCATCGCCATTAACCGGGACAAGGCGGCCCCTATCTTCTCCGTCGCCCATTACGGAATCGTCGGGGATTTAAACAAGGTCATCCCGATGATGATCAAGGCCGTTAAGGAGAGAGCCGAGTAGTCGTGGTTTGTTGATCGATTACTCTGCGATCAAGAGGGAATCGAAAGCGAATAGCTGTTAGCTGTTAGTTATTGCTGTCAGCCAATAGCTAACAGCCAACAGCCAATAGCCGAGTTCCGAGAGCTTAAGAAATGCCCAACTTCTTCAAAGATAACGACGACATTCAATTCCTCTTCCGGCACCTCGATCTGGAAAGGATCGCCGAGGTTCAGGAAGATGGATTCCAGAAGACTGAAGGTCCCGGCAGCGAGTATGCGCCCACGGATGGCGCCGATGCCATCGACAACTACCGCCGAATTCTCGAGATCGTCGGCGACATCGCGGCCAACCACATCGCGCCGCGCTCTGAAAAGGTCGATCAAGATGGCAACACTTTGAACGAAGACGGCACGGTGACGCTTGGCGAGGGTGTGCGGGCGAATATCGACACGCTCGCCAAGGCCGATCTCATGGGGTTCACGCTCCCCCGGAAATACGGTGGCCTCAACTGTCCCAACACGATCTACTCGATGGCCACCGAGATGGTCAGTCGGGCGGATGCCTCGCTCATGAATATCTTCGGACTTCAAGGCATTGCCGAAACGATCAATGCCTATGCCAGTCAGGAGATCAAGGACGAGTACCTACCGAAGTTTGCTCGTGAAGGCGCGACCGGCGCGATGGTCCTGACCGAGCCGGACGCGGGTAGCGACCTTCAGGCCATCGGCCTCCGCGCCACGCAGAACGGCAACGGCGAATGGGTGCTTAATGGGGTCAAGCGGTTTATCACCAACGGTTGTGGCGAGGTGCTATTGACGTTGGCTCGTAGTGAGCCGGAGATCACCGACGGTCGCGGCTTGAGCCTGTTCCTTTCGGATCGCTGTCCGCAGATCAAGGTTCGCCACTTGGAAGAGAAGCTCGGCATCCACGGTTCGCCCACGTGTGAGTTGGTTTATACGGATGCGCCAGCCAGGCTCATCGGCGAGCGACAGCGCGGTCTCATCACCTACGTCATGGCCTTGATGAACGGGGCGAGGATCGGCATCGCGACGCAGTCCTTGGGGATCGCCGAGGCGGCTTTTGCCGTTGCCCGACAATATGCTCATAGCCGCAAGCAATTCGGCGTTGCGATTGAGAGACTGCCGGCCGTTGCCGAGATGCTCAGCGAGATGCGCATCAGTATCGAGGCGGTTCGGGCGCTTGTTTATGAAGCCTGTTTCTTCGCCGATCTGGAGAACAACAACGGCCGCGTCCTTGAGTTTTCTCCTCCGACCGACGCGGCTGAGCTGAAACAGCGCAAGGCCGCCGCCCGGACTTTCAAACGGCTCAACGGCATGCTCACGCCCATGGCGAAGTATTACGCGTCGGAGATGTGCAACCGTGTCGCCTATGATGCTCTTCAGGTTCTCGGCGGGTCGGGTTATATGAAAGACTATCCGGTGGAGCGATTCCTCCGCGACGCTCGCATTACCAGCATCTACGAAGGCACGAGTCAGTTGCAGGTGGTTGCCGCCGTTCGCGGTGTCTGTTCCGGCACGTTTGAAAAACGCATCGAGGAGTTGGAGAAGACCGAGTACACCGACAAGCTGCTCCACGGACTCAAGCAGATCCTCGACGAGGGTAAGCAGGAAATCCTCAAGGGCGTCGCATTCGTCAAGCAGCGCGGCAACGACTACATGGACCTCCACGGGCGAAAGCTGGTGGACTCCGCCATTGCGGTGCTGGTCGGCCACCTGTTTTTACAGCAGGCCGCGTCGAAGGACGAGGCGATTGCCAAGGCGGCTCAACGCAAGTGTCGAGTCGCCCGACGGTTCATCGAGTTCAACGCCCCGACGATCCGCCGCGACATGGCGCTCGTTTGTAGCGGTGACACTTCTGTCATGGAAGAGATGGAGGTCCTCGCCGGTCCGCCGCCCTCGGCTTCGTAATCCCAGAACAACTTTTGTGGGTACGAGTGCTTATTAGAGCATTTTAGTGTTGAGATTGCATGCTCCGCTGTAGCGTCGGCCCCCCGTGG
>CAZTAR010000024.1:0-19542 GCA_964611695.1 uncultured Planctomycetaceae bacterium
CCGTCACGGGCAAGGGCGGCAACCCGGAAGAGTTCAAGAAGTTTATCAGCACGCGGAAGCAGGTTCCTCCGCCGGATGGATTTGTCGCCAAGCCCGTTGTCCAGGAAGAACTGCTGAACCTAATCAAGAAACTCCTGCATTGATTGCGCTGATCGAGTTCGAAGCACGGGGGGCGGGCGCTCGATCACCGGACACAACCCACCGTCATTCACGCACGGTGCGACAGGCCCGCTCGGACCTGAGCGGCAAACGAGTGAATGTGGTACAGTATCGCCGTGGGCAGTTCGCGCCTTTTAGAGCAGCTAACGATTGAGTGTGGCACCGGCGTCTCGCCGGTGGATGGAAGAAGGCCGATTGCCTTTCTCTCACCGGCGGGACGCCGGTGCCACAGGCCTGCGTGAAATGAACTGGCGTTGAGAGTGCACGCATCGCTGTAGCGTCGGCCCCCCGTGGCCGACGTGGTATGCAAACTGTTTGCCACGGCCGACAGGGGCGTCGGCCGCTACGGCAAAAGTGAATCTGCTCTAAACGTCAAAAGTTGGATGGCCAAGGGTTGTCATGAGCGAATCGCCAGAGCAAAAAGCGAAGGATGTCATCCTTGATTCCATCGCCGACGGCGTCTTCACCGTCGATGAGGATTGGCGGATCACCTCGTTTAACCGCGCGGCGGAACATATCACCGGTGTGCCACGCGAGGACGCGATCGGACAGAATTGTTGCGACGTTTTCCGCGCCAGCATTTGCGAAAACGAATGTGCCCTGAGGACGACGCTGGGCACGGGTCGGCCGATTGTGAACAAGGCCATCTATATCCTGGACGCGAAGGGCCGACGCATTCCGATTAGCATCTCGGCCGCGGTGCTCAAAGACGCAAAGGGGAAGGCCATCGGGGGCGTGGAGACATTCCGAGACCTCAGCATGGTCGAGGAGTTGCGCAAGGAGCTGGAGAAGACATACACCTTCGCGGACATCATCGGGCACAGTCCGGCAATGCGGCAGCTCTTCGATCTGTTGCCTCAGGTGGCGGAGAGTAGCAGCACCGTTCTGATCGAGGGCGCAAGCGGCACAGGCAAAGAGCTGTTTGCCAGGGCGATTCACGATCTTTCGCCTCGCCGGAGCAAGCGATTCGTCGCGATCAACTGCGGGGCCCTTCCTGATACGCTGTTGGAATCGGAGTTATTCGGGTACAAGGCTGGCGCGTTCACCGATGCGCGCCACGACAAGCCCGGACGATTCGCGGTCGCGGATGGTGGGACTATCTTGCTCGACGAAATCGCGGATATATCGCCCGCCATGCAGGCGCGGCTGCTGCGCGTGCTGCAGGAGCGGACCTTTGAGCCGCTTGGCTCCGTCGAGCCGGTCGACGTGGATGTGCGTGTCATTGCGGCAACAAACAGAGACCTGGAGGAACTGGTCCACAAGGGCGTGTTTCGGCAGGACTTGTTCTACCGAATCAACATCGTCCGGCTGAAGCTCCCCGAGTTGCGCGACCGGCGGGAGGACATTCCACTGCTGGTGGATCGCTTCGTCAGCAAGTTCAATCGCCTTCAGAGCAAGGACGTGGCCGGCGTCGCCGACGACACATTGGCTGCCCTCATGGACCACGACTATCCGGGCAACGTGCGTGAGTTGGAGAATATTGTTGAGCATGCCTTCGTATTGTGCCGGGGCGGCCTGATCGAGCCACATCACCTGCCGCCGGCGCTGCGGCGCGGCGCGAGTGCCCTGTTCAGATGGGAGGGAGGCCCGCGGACCTTGAAGGCCCTTGAAATGCTGCACATCTCCGACGCGCTCCGCCGAAACGCAGGCAACCGATCCGCCGCCGCGAAAGAACTGGGCATCAATCCCAGCACACTGTTTCGCAAGATCAAATCGCTCGGAATCGAGGCGCCCGAACGGGACACCCCAAACAAGACACACCAATAGCATTGCACTTCGCAACACGATGACGCGGCTCGGTCTTGCGTATTGCAGCCGCCCTACGCCAACGACGCCAACGACAAACATCAATAACCCCTGTGAACATTGCTTATTGTGCACACAGCGCCGCCGCCGGCCGGTCTGGCACGCCGGTTGCCTCACTTTTGAGTGATGAGAGTATCGATTCCAACCTGGGCAGGTCGAGTCTCGCCGGTGTTCGATGTCGCGAAGCAACTCTTGGTTGTCACGATCGAGGGTGGACGTGAGTCGAGTCGGGAGAGCGCTACCCTCGAAGAGACTCGCTTGCAGGCCCGAGTGAAACGCATCACGGAACTCGGTGTCGACATCCTGATCTGCGGTGCGATCTCCGTACCGCTCAAGGCCATGCTCGTCTCCGCCGGCGTACACGTCCTTCCACATACGTGCGGGGCAGTGGACGAGATCGTTCGTGCTTTTGAATCGGGATGCCTGACAGATGAATCGGGGGGTCTGACAAACGAGAAGTACATCATGCCGGGGTGCTGCGGTCGACGCCGGCGGTTTCGGGGGCAACATTGCCAGGGTCGGGCAGAGCCCAATACACCGAGAGGTGCGGAATGAAAATCGCTGTCACATCACAAGGGCCGGACATGACCGGCAACATTGATCCTCGGTTCGGTCGAGCCCAATTCTTCATCGTGGTTGACACGGACACCGGAGAATCCGCGACGCATGACAACACGCAGAATTTGAACGCGGCTCAGGGCGCCGGCATTCAGGCAGCCCGAAACGTCGTGAGCCTGGGTGTGAGTGTCGTCGTGACGGGGAACGTCGGGCCCAAAGCGTTCACGGCCCTTCAGGCGGGTGATATCAAAACCTATATCGGCGCAACCGGCACGGTGCGCGATGCGGTGGAGCAATTCAAGGCGGGCCGGCTCGAATGTGTCAGCAAGCCAAACGTGGAAGGGCACTGGGTTTGAGAATAGGAAGCCCTGTCCTTCTAACGTTGCAGCAAGATAGGAGATTAGTGAAATGCCAGCAGGTGATGGAACTGGACCGATGGGCGCCGGACCGATGACGGGGCGAGGCGTCGGCTACTGTGTTGGATCGCAGACGCCCGGATACATGAATCCACGGCCAGGGCGTGGCGTTGGAATGGGAATGGGACGTGGGGCGGGAATGGGACGTGGCCGGGCCCGGGGACGCGGGCGGGGTCGTGGTCGCCGGCGCAATTGGTTTCTGCCAGGTTCTCGCGACGCAGACGAATACGACACACCACCTTACAACGCCGTGTTGTCTGACGAACAGACAGCCCAGACTCTCCGAGCGCAGGTGCAACATCTCGAAGGCACGCTCAATGCAATCAAGGAACGGATTTCAGAATTGGAAGGTGCCCCGGGGAGAGACAGTCAATGACGCCGCGTTGCGCTGCTTGCACGAGCCAGGATTGCAGGGACGGGAAGGACTGCCTGGATACGGGCGACCAACATCGGCTTCTCTACGAGGATGCGCGAGTCGGTCGCCTGCACCAGGCGGCTTCGGCCATCGAGGCACGCCACTACTGCAAGGAACCTCGCGTTACCGAGCTGATCCTCTTCATCAAAGAGCTCGGCCTGCGTCGTGTCGGTTTGGCTTTTTGCGTTGGATTGGCTTCGGAGGCAGCCATCATCGCGGGGATCTTGTCCCGCTACGTTGACGTGGCCTCCGTCTGCTGCAAGGTGAGCGGCATCACGAAACGCACCCTGGGATTGGAACAGATCAAACCGGAGAAAGAGAAGGAAATCACGTGCAATCCGGCAGGGCAAGCCCAATTGCTCAATGAGGCCGGGACTGAACTGAATATCCTGTGCGGTCTCTGTGTCGGGCACGATGCCATCTTCAGCACGATCTCCAACGTCCCGGTCACAACGCTGATAGTCAAAGATCGCGTTTTGGCGCACAACCCGATCGGCGCTGTTTACTGCCAGTACCTGCGGAGAGAATTTGAAGGCGGCCCGAAAGACTGAAACCTGCCGGGTTCGGCAATCCGGTAACACGAAAGGACTATGATGAAAGCGGCAATTACGGCCAGTGGCAGCACACTCGATGCAAGTATTGATCCTCGTTTTGGCCGCTGCGCGTTCTTCTTGATCGTTGACACGGACACGATGGAATTCGATGCCGTCGAGAACCCCAACCTTGCACTCGGCCAAGGCGCCGGCATCCAATCAGCCAAGCTGGTGGCGGAAAAGGGCGTGAAGTTTGTCCTCACGGGCAATTGCGGCCCCAATGCGCATCAGACGCTTTCGGCGGCCGGCATCGGGGTGGTTCTCGGTAATTCGGGCACTGTCCGCGATGCCGTCGAACGGCTCAAGGCCGGGCAGTTTCAGACTGCCGGCGAGCCAAACGTGGCCGGCCATTCCGGCACGGTGGGTGCATCCGTCCCCGGCGGTAACCCCTCGACACCATCGCAGCAATCCCCGATGCCTGGCGGCGGAATGGGCATGGGTCGGGGACGCGGCGGCGGTGGGCGCGGCATGGGGCGCGGTATGGGTGTGGGCATGGGTGGTGGCGGTCGGGGGCAAGGTATGGGGCGCGGACGAGGACAAGGACAAGGCAAGGGCCGTGGTCAAGGGGCGGGCGGGGCGTGACAGCCCGTGGCAATTGGGAAATGGTGTTTCGGAAACACCATGCTTGGACACGAAATTCACCGGCGGGACGCCGGTGCCACAGTGGGTGCCACAGTGATGGCACAGCGATGATACGGCTGCGTCCCAGGTTGATAGGCATTGAGATCGGGGTGGGCGCTGGAAGAGAGAAAGCATCATGAAGATCGCCGTTGCAAGCGGCAAAGGGGGGACAGGCAAGACGACGGTGTCCGCGAACCTGGCGGTTGCGGCCTCACGCCGCGGGCAACGTGTCGCCTACCTCGACTGCGACGTGGAAGAGCCCAACGGCCACATCTTCCTCAAGCCGGCGATCACGCACCACGAACCTGTCGGCATGTTGATCCCGCGAGTGGATGAGGATCGATGCACCCTCTGCGGCAAGTGTGGCGAGATCTGTGAGTTTAGCGCGATCGTCTGTGTGGGCCGGAAGGTGTTGCTCTATCCCGAACTCTGCCACGCCTGTGGGGGTTGCTGGCTGGTGTGTCCGGAGGATGCCATCACGGAGATCACGCGCGAGATGGGCGTGCTGGAGACCGGCCGGGCCGGATCGATTCAGTTCGTCCAGGGCTTGCTGAACATTGGCGAGGCCATGAGCCCGCCGGTGATCAAGGCCGTCAGAGCCGCCGCTGTCGATGCGGATCTGATCATCATCGATGCGCCGCCGGGGACCTCATGCCCTGTGATAGAAAGCACGCGGGACTGCGATTTCGTCGTTCTGGTGACAGAGCCGACGCCATTTGGCTTGAATGATTTGAAACTCGCCGTCGAGATGGTCCGGGCCTTGAAGCTCCCATTCGGCGTCGTCATCAATCGCGCAGGCATCGGTGATCACTCGGTGCAAGCGTATTGCCGAAAGAACGAAATCCGGATCCTGGCGGAGATACCCGACGATCGCCGGATTGCCGAGGCATACTCACGGGGAGAGCTGATCTGCGACGCCCTGCCGGGATACGCGGCGATGTTTGCAGGGTTGCTGCACGAGATCACACACGAAGCAACCGACTCGGCAAGGACATAAGGCCATGTAGGAACTCGTCATCATCAGTGGCAAAGGCGGAACGGGCAAGACCTCGATCGTGGCTTCGCTCGCGGTGCTGGCCGGCAAATGCGTGCTCGCGGATGCGGACGTTGACGCGGCCGATTTGCATTTGATTCTCGACCCTCGGATCGTCCATCGGGAGCAGTTCTCGGGAGGGTCTCGGGCGAGGATCATGCCGGGGCATTGCACGGCCTGCGGAAAGTGTGAGGAGGTCTGCCGGTTCGATGCGGTCGTTTTCGATGGCCACGGAAATGGAAAGATCAGCAAGACTTTTCGAATCGATCCGATCGCCTGCGAGGGTTGCGGCGTCTGTGCGTACTATTGTGCGGAGGACGCAATCGAGTTTGCGCCGGCTGTGAACGGGCAGTTGTTTGTTTCCGAAACGAGATGCGGCCCACTGGTTCACGCCCAACTCGGAATCGCCGAGGGAAACTCGGGCAAACTGGTCAGCCTCGTTCGCTCGCGGGCAAAGGCCACCGCCCAGGAGCGTAAGCTGGACTTGATTCTGATCGACGGCTCGCCAGGCATCGGCTGTCCGGTGATCTCCTCGATCACCGGTGCGGATCGCGTGCTCGTTGTGACCGAGCCGACGCTGAGCGGGCTGCACGATCTGCAACGCGTCGCAGACCTGACCGCACACTTCGGCATCGAAACGCAAGTCTGCATCAACAAGTGGGACCTGAATGAAGACGTCGCCTCGAAGATTGAACGTCAGGCCCTTCAACGTGGCCTGCGGGTTGCCGGGCGGGTGCGCTACGACCCCGCCATCACCAAGGCCCAAGTCGAGAGAAAGTCCATCGTGGAGTACTCCGACGCCGGCGCTGCGGCGGACATCAGGCAACTGTGGGCCGCAGTCTCAATCGGAACAACGCAAATGCCGTCGGGAACGGCGGACAGGAGGTATTCATGACCCAGCAATGTTCCGCGGGACAACAACCCGCGGAGGAATCTCAGCGACAGGCGGAGGAACTGGCTCTCCAAAACAGAATGGAGAAGATCGGCCGAAAGCTGCTCGTCTTGTCTGGAAAAGGCGGCGTCGGTAAAAGCACGGTGGCCGCAAACTTGGCCGTTGCGCTGGCCTCGGCCGGAAAGACGGTCGGCCTGCTGGACATCGACGTGCACGGGCCAAGCATCCCCAGGCTCATGGGGCTCGAAGGCCGACAGGTCGAGTGTGGAGAAAATGAATTACTGCCTGTCAAGCTGAACGACAAGCTCGCCGTTGTTTCAATCGGCTTTCTGATGCTTGGCCGCGACGAACCGATTATCTGGCGGGGACCGCGCAAGCATGGGGCAATCCGCCAGTTCCTGAAGGACGTCGCATGGGGATCCCTAGATTACCTGGTAGTGGACTCGCCGCCGGGGACCGGTGATGAGCCGATGTCCGTGGCACAGCTCGTCGGAGAGCACGCGGGAGCCGTCGTTGTCACGACACCGCAAGATGTCGCCATCGCGGATGTGCGTCGTTGCATATCCTTTTGCAACACTCTGTCCCTGCCGGTCGTCGGGATCATTGAGAACATGAGTGGTTTCGTCTGCACCGAATGCGGTGCGAAGTACGACCTTTTCAAAACCGGTGGTGGCGAAGTGTTGGCGGAGCAGATGAAGGTCCCGTTCCTGGGAAGGATTCCAATCGATCCGGACGTCGTGACCGCGGGAGATTCCGGTCGACCGTTTGCCGGCACACCGGACCCGACCCCGGCCGGCGAGGCGTTTGCTTCGATCGTTCAAGCGATTGTCGCCGAACAGGGATAGGACGTGCCGAATAGTCATAAACAGACACAGATATGAGGAGAATCATCACGTGAAGATTGCCATTCCCGTTTCGAACGGACTTTTATGCGCGCATTTCGGCCATTGCGAACAATTCGCAATCCTCGAAGCCGATCCGCACGGCAAGGAGATTGCCAAAAAAACCATGCACACGCCGCCGCCGCACGAGCCGGGTCTGCTACCCCGTTGGCTGCACGAACTCGGCGCCAACGTGATCATCGCCGGCGGCATGGGCCAGCGGGCGCAACAGCTGTTTGCGGAAAACAACATTGAGGTGGTGGTCGGAGCGCCAAGTGAGACGCCTGAACAATTGGTAACCGCATACCTGGGCAACACGCTGCAGGCCGGAGAGAATATATGTGACCATTGATAGCGCTACTATCGAAACTTCGACCAAGCTTTCCCAGTGTTGCCATCCCGCGTGCATCGCGTGCGGCTCGCGGAATCGTGACGGATTGGGCCTGCGGTTTACAGAAGAACCGGACGGAAGTATAGTTGCTTCCTTCACCTGTGACGGCAAGTATCAGGGCTATCCGGACCGACTCCATGGTGGTGTCATTGCGATGTTGGCTGATGCGGCGATGACCCATTGGCTGTTTCAGCACAAGATCATTGCCGTGACCGCCAAGCTGAAGCTCAGGTTTCCGCATCCGGTTGAAGTCGGCGTTGCGGCCACGGTGCGTGCCACACTCGTGAGGGCTTCCCCGCCACTGTATATCCTCAAGGCGGAGGTGTGGCAGAATGGAAAGCCTCGCGTGACGGCGGAAGCCATGTTCATAGAACAAACCCACTTGGCCGGTGAAGGGTTGGCACGGTGAAGGAATGACGCTGGAGCATTCCGATTTTTTCTGTAGCGGCCGACGCCCCTGTCGGCCGAGGGAAATGGTTTGTACTCCACGTCCGACACGGGGGTCGGGCGCTACACGATTGCTGAGAATGCTCTAATGCATGACGTCGCCCGGGTAACCGTATTGGCGGATAACAGCGTCCAGGACTTTGGTTCGTTGGCTGAACATGGCTTGGCATTCTGCCTCGAAATGTGTGGCAGGCGTTTGCTCTTCGACACCGGCCAAGGCCTGGTGCTATCCCACAACGCCGGCTGGTTGGGCGTGCCGCTGGAGCACGTCGAAGCCATCGTGTTGAGCCATGGTCATTTTGATCATAGCGGTGGATTGCCTTGGGTGCTGCGCCGTGCGCCGAATGTCAAAATGTATCTTCATCCAGCCGCTGTCCAACCGAAGTTCGCGCGCCTGGATGACGGCACGAGCCGAGACATCGGTATGCCGCCACCGGCAAAAAGCGCGCTAAGCGCGCTGAGCGAGCATCATGATACTGTGACTTGGACCAGCCATCCGACAGAAGTGTTCGACGGCGTGTTTGTGACCGGTGAGATTCCTCGCCGAACCGACTACGAAGACACGGGGGGGCCATTCTATTGTGACGGCGAGTGTCAACAGGCCGACGCCCTCCCGGATGACCAGGCGATATTCTTCGAGTCCAAATTGGGCACCGTCGTGCTTCTGGGTTGCAGCCATGCGGGTGTGATCAACACGCTTCAGCACATCCACGAGTTGACGGATGGCAGGGCGATTCACACCGTGATCGGCGGAATGCACCTGGTGAGGGCTTCGCGGAGCCGCATGGATCAGACCATCGAGGAACTCCGCCGGCTGGGCGTTCAACGTATTGGCCCGGCACACTGCACGGGGGCGGCCGCGACTGCGGTGTTGTGGAACGCCTTTCCCGAAAGCTGTTTCCCGTGCGGTGCGGGTCTGAGGATGGAGTTCGAGATTCCATCAGTCGAGTAGTGAAAAAGCACTTGTAGTGCACTTTGAGTTTGAGAGTGCCTATGCTCCTGGGGGCGACCAAAACCGCGCCCGTGAGGGGGTGGCCGGCGTTCGACCTTGTTGGAGGTCACCAAACCGGTTATCTCTGTCGGCCACAGGGGGCCGATGCTTCGGCGAAGTATGTACTCTCAGTACGACAAGGTTCTGAAGAGTCGACGACAATCAGGGCGGACATCCTCCCCAAGTATCAAGCATTTATTGTGAGAATAGTAAGATAAGGACGGAAGCACATGAAGGGACACGAGATTACATCGACGGACACACAGGCAGTGCATGCTGGAGTGGGAACCAACGAGCACCTCGCCGTCGTTCCTCCGATCTACCAAACATCGACCTTTGCGTTCGACAGCGTTGAACAAGGGGCGGCTCAGTTCGCCGGCAAAAGCCCGGGCTACATCTACTCGCGCATGGGGAATCCCACTGTCGAGGGCCTGGAGAAGGCAGTCGCGGTGCTGGAGGGAGGATACGCGGGACTCGCCTGTGGCAGCGGCATGGCCGCGATCCACACGACGTTGGCGGCCATGCTTCAAAGTGGCGACCACCTCGTCTGTTCGGATGCCGTCTACGGCCCGACCTGTACATTGGTCGAAACCATCCTCTCACGGTTCGGCATCCAATCCACGATGGTGGACGCGGCAGACCTCGATGCCGTCCAGCGGGCCATGCGTCCCAACACCAAGGTCGTCTACATCGAGACGCCCGGGAATCCCACGCTGGTCATATGCGACCTGGAAGCCGTCTGCCGAATGGCTCACGAGCACGGTGCGCAAGTGGTCGTTGACAACACGTTCATGACGCCGGTCTTGCAGCAGCCGTTTCGCTGGGGCGTGGACGTGGTCGTGCATAGCCTGACCAAGTTCTTGAACGGCCACGCGGATGTGGTCGGCGGCATGATCGTGGTCAAGGAGGAATCGCAGTATCCGAAGTTTCGCAAGATGCTCAACCATCTTGGCGGCGTGCTCCCGCCGTTGGAGTCCTTCCTCGTCCACCGCGGCATCAAGACGCTGGCGCTGCGAATGCAGCGGCATTGCGAGAGTGCTGCGAAGGTCGCGAAGTTCCTGGAGCAACACGCGGCCGTCGAGTGGGTCCGGTTCCCCGGATTGAAAAGCCATCCCCAGCACGAGATCGCGCAGAGGCAGATGTCCGGCCCGGGCGGGATGATCAGCTTCGGCCTCAAGGGCGGACTCGAAGCCGGACGAAAGATGATGAACGCGGTCAAGCTCTGTGGACTCGCGGTCAGCCTCGGCGGCGTGGAATCGCTCATCCAGCACCCGGCCAGCATGACTCATGCCAGCATGGGCGCCGAGGCACGGAAGCGGGCGAACATTAGCGACGGCCTGGTGCGCGTCTCCGTCGGCATCGAGAATGTGGACGATATCATCGCCGACCTGAATCAGGCGATGGCCGGTTGATAGGTCAGCCTGCTCGCCGGAAGGGTGCCACTGGCGGCTTGTCCGCCAGTGCGGGCTAGGGCACTTCACGGTTGGACGCACCTTTGGCGCCGCCGTCTCGGCGGTGGAAGCAAGGAGGCCGTGGCACAGGCGTCCCGCCTGTGAGTTCACCGGCGAGACGCCTGTGCCACATATCAACGTGAAACGCCATAGACGGCGAATGCGAGCAGGCCACTGGCGGGCAAGCTGCCAGTGGCACTCTTGGAATCCCGCGTTCGACGTGACAGAACGCGATGGAATCTCCGTGTAAGGGCTCGCGCATCAATAAGCTGAACGAATGCCGAAGGGTGGTACGGGCGTCCCGCCCGTAGCCGCACGGGCAAGATGCCCGTACCACCCATATGAAATGTGTAACTTATTCATGCACGAGTCCTAACGAAATGGTTGATCTTCTGGGAGTGCTTGTCATCGGATTGCTCGCCGGCACGCTCGGCGGGCTGCTCGGCATCGGTGGCGGGATCGTCTTGCTCCCATTCCTCCGTTTCTGCGTCGGCCTGTCTCCCGCGCAAGCAGCCGGGACTTGTGTTGTGGCCGTGTTCTGTACAACCTTGTCCGGAAGCTATCGGCACCACAGGCTCGGGCATGTCGATTTCAGGTCAATCTTCCCGGTCATCATCGCGGGAGCAATCGCCACGGCCGTCTTTTCGTTCGTGTTCCTGTGGATGGCCAAGCGCGGCCGATGGTTGGATCTCGGAACCGGCCTCGTGTTCTGCCTGATCTCGGCGCGCATGATGGTCGAGGGGCTCGTCGAGTCTCGAGGCGGCCGCGATGTTTCAACGGCCGACACAAATCGCATGCGCGGTTCGATAGGATCCAGGCTCGCCATCGGGACGGCTGGCGGGATCCTGCCGGGCTTGCTGGGAATCGGCACCGGCGGGATCATGGTTCCGGCATTCACGCTGGTCTTGAAGGCGCCGATCAAAACCGCCATCGGCTGTTCCTTGACGTGCTTTGCCGCGAACGCCCTCATTAGCGCGGGCTTTAAGTACGCTCAGGGCTTCGTTGACCTCACGATCGCCGGCCCGGCCTGCATTGGAACGCTCGTGGGAGCGTACCTGGGGGCAACTTTGAACCGCAAGTTTCCATCGGCGGGATTGAAGATCCTGTTCGGCGCCGTGTTTGCCTATGTTTCACTGAAGTTCATGCTGTCGTTTGGCGGAGTACGAATATGAACGCAGCCAATTCACCGCAGGTGTTGGAAACGGTCCGGGTCAAGTTCGCGCGAATCGTCGAGGACGAGAACCTGTCGGATGCTGGCGTCGCGGTCTCCGTTTCGGCACTGACGCCGGAGCAGGCAATTGGACATCCGACACGACAGGACTTCCCCATCGTCGAAGGCAAAGAGCGTGTTGTTGAAGCCCTGGTGAACGACGCCAAAGGTCACGCTTTCACCGACTCGCCATGCAGCTTCGGCGGCACCCTCCGCGACGTGATGGCGCTGCCGTTCTCCTCGAATCAGAATCGCGCCGTCTTCATCGCCGGTCTGAATGCGACGTTGCGGTCGCTCGGGATGCTCGAAGCCAGCCTCCACTGCCGAGACGGCGATCCGGAGGAATGCGCGAAGGAACTGGCCGACCTTGTTCACGCCAAGTGGGGCAAAGCCGCGACCGGTCTCATCGGGTTGAACCCCGCAATTGCCGAGGCGCTGGTTGGCACGCTTGGTCCTCAGAACGTGCGAATCACCGACCTGAATCAGAAGAACGTCGGAGCCGTCAAGTTCGGCGTGACAATCTGGGATGGACGATCACAGACAGAAGATCTGATCCGTCAATCCCACGTCCTCATCATCACGGGTACCACACTCGTCAACGGCACGTTCGACACCATCTGGAACTGGATACAGAAGCACAATAAGGACTATCTGATCTACGGCGTCACCGCGGCAGGCGTTTGCGCGTTGATGGGTTGGGACAGAATATGCCCGTACTGTCGGAGTGAATAGGCACGTGAAGACCATGAATCCTGGGATGGAACATCTGCGGACATTGTCGCGTGAAGAGCTCCTCAAGCTCATCGACATCCATGCGAAAAGCTGGCTGGCCCACGACGGAGCTTGGTTTCTCGCCGCCGAGGAGACGTGTGGTATGGACACCGCGATCGCCCTCGACACGCAAGCCTGCGCGTTATTCTCGTCGGTCGAGGCCGGGCGGATCATGAAGGCGTTTGATATCCCGCGCAATGGCGGTTTGGACGCGCTCGAGATGGCGCTTCGGTTTCGGCTCTATGCCACGGTCAATCCACAGGTGATTGAACGGCCGGACGAAAACACACTGGTTTTCAAGATGCTCGAGTGCCGCGTGCAGAACGCCCGATGTCGCAAAGGCCTTCGGAACTTTCCGTGCAAGCCTGTTGGCACCGTGGAATACGCCACTTTCGCGGAGGCCGTCGACTCCCGCATCACAACCCATTGTCTGCAGTGTCCCCCCGACAACGCAGAAGGCACTGGGTACGTCTGCGCGTGGAAGTTCTCGTTACATCCAGCCTGATTGAGGATGACGATTGCAGCCTGGCCATTGAACGCTGGCAAGAAGAGGTGCGTGGTGGTGGCGGTGGTCGCCAATCGCTGGGTTCGGTGGCCGTATCACCAAGTTCTGGAGCAACACCTGGCAGCGTGAGGTGGATTCCAGTCGGGGCGCCGCCACGGCGGTCCTCCTTGGATCGCTGCCCCCCGACCCCGGCTTCTTTCCTCTCAAGGGAATGCTCGGATAGAGCAGTCTCACTTTTTCCGTAGCGGCCGACGCCTCTGTCGGCCGAGGCGAACCGTTGGTTATCTGCGTCCGCCCCACCCGGGACGCGAACATCGGACGTTTTCGATTCTTCGCGATCGGCAGGGCTCTGGCGACGACCAACCTGCAAACCTCAATCCCGTGAACCTCTCCAGCGATGGGTGCCCACGGCAGGCTGTCTGTCCGTCCACGCGCCCTCTGATCATTCCGTCGATTCGCCCCCGAACAATACGTCCTGCATATCGTACAACCCAGGTGGTTGGTCGACGATCCACTTGGCTGCCCGAAGTGCCCCGTGTGCGAACGTGGCGCGGGAGTGCGCCTCGTGCCCGAGTGTGATCATCTCGCCGAGCGTGCAGAACGAAATCGTGTGCGTGCCCACGGTATCGCCGAGGCGAAGACTGTGCATGCCAATCTCACCACGAGGACGTTCGCCGGTCTCACCGTGCCGGCCGTAGATGATGTCCGGTTCACCCCCACCGCCGGACCGCCGACCTTCGACCAAAGCATCGCGCAAGGCCAAGGCCGTCCCGCTTGGCGCGTCTCGTTTGAACCGGTGGTGTGCTTCGGTGATCTCAACGTCAAAGGCATCGTCGAGCACCGCCCCCAACTGTCGGGCCAGGCGCAACAACACGTTGACGCCGACGCTCATGTTGGGAGCCTTAACGATTGGGATGGCGCTTGCCGCATCGCGGAGTGAAGCGAGCTGCACTTCGCTGTGGCCCGTGGTACCGATCACGATCGGCCTGTCCATCCGCCGACAGACTTCCAAGCACGCCTCCGTCCCGGCCGGCAGCGAGAACTCGACGAGCACGTCGAACTCGGCCGGCGGTGTCTCTGCAACGACCACCCCCACCTCCGCCACGCCCGCCACAAGCCCCGCATCCCGGCCGATGGCGCTACAGCCCGCCGCCTCTAAAGCGCCGACAAGTTCGACCTCCGGATCATCCACCGCTGCCGCGACGATGCTCCGTCCAACACGCCCCGCTGCACCAGCGATTGCGATCTTGATTGGCATGGAATATCCCTTAATCACGACTCGGGCTCTTTTTGCTGCGTTTCCTTGGCCCGCTTACTCTCACGGTACTTGAGCCGGGAAGGCTGGCCGTCAACCGAATCCCCCCAATCTTTCCGCTTCCGGAAGGTGAGTTCCTGCACTTCCGGCCGACAAGCCAGCCAGTCTACATCCAGAACCAGAACCTTCGCCGGCTTATGCGAACTCGGGTCGCCTATCAGGTGAACGCTGGCCCGGCGGTTAGGCGTTTCTACTGAAACCGTGGCAGCCTCGTCGGAGAACAACTCGATGTGATCGACCTTGTAGCCGACGAACTAACCGTGGTGGCGCTGCGTGATCCGGAGCCGCCCATTCCAGTCGAAGTCCTCGACCCTTGACAAGTCGATTTCGTATCGATGGTCCACCCAGCACCCAGAAGCCACAAGGACAATACAACCGATTACCAGGAACCTCTTCATCGGTCTCACTCCTTTGCGTTTTGCCAAGACAACGAGTGCAGATGAGCGAGTGTGCAGTCCCTAAGAACGCGTTTCGATCACTTCGCAAATCGCGTCCAGATCATCCGGCACCTGAATCGGCCGGTTCGCGTGCTTGCCCCATGGTTCCGCCTTGGTCGGTGGCGTCCCCGACGGCTTCAGCCCGGTGTGATAGCCGACCGTTGCGTCCGGGTCTTTCAACGGGTGGCCCGTCAGGATGCAGACGACGCGCGCGTCGTGATCGACGACGCCCTTGTCCACAAGCTGTCGCAGCCCCGCCAGGCTTGCGGCGCTGGCCGGCTCGCAGCCGTAGCCGTACTTGCCGATCAGCGCCTTATCTTCCAGTATCTCTTCGTCAGTCACCTGACAGACGACGCCGTTCATGGCATCGAGCGTACGCAACTCCTTCGACAAATTCACCGGTCGGGCAATCTCAATCGCCGAGGCGATGGTCTTCGCCTTGATGCCCTTCTCGTCCATCTCGGCGTACTTCGCATCGCCGAGGGAGGCGTCCCAGTTGCCGCCGTTCCAGCACATGCCACGGTTGTTGACCAGGTCCCACAGCGTGTTCGCGCCTGCCGCGTTGACCACGCAAATCCGCGGCACGCGCTTCACCAGGCCGAGTTCTTTCAACTCGATGTACGCCTTGCCGAACGAACTGGAGTTGCCCAGGTTGCCGCCCGGCACGAAGATCCAATCCGGCGGCTCCCAACCCAAACCCTCCAACACGCGATACATGATCGTCTTCTGCCCTTCGAGTCGAAACGGGTTGACCGAGTTCATCAGGTAGAGCCCGAGTCGGTCCGTCGCCTCGCGGATTCGCTTCATGCACGCGTCGAAGTCGCCGGCGACTTGCAGCGTCAGCGCGCCATAGTCCAACGCCTGCGCCAGCTTGCCGTAAGCGATCTTCCCCTCGCCGATGAAGACGATCGCCTGCATGAGCTGGCCGTCGGACAGATGCGTCTTCGCGGCGTACATCGCCATGCTCGCGCTGGTGTTCCCCGTCGACGCGCATCCCACTCTGGCGTGGCCGAGCTTGCGCGCCATCGTGAACGCGGCCGCCATGCCGTTATCCTTGAAACTGCCCGTGGGGTTCATGCCTTCGTACTGAAGGTGCAGGTTGCCCGGCTTCAGCGGAATGCCCAACGGCGAGACATCGATCGGTTGAAGGAGCGTCTGCCCCTCACGCACGGTGACCAACTCGTCCGGCGTGGCAAACGGCAGTAGTTCGCGAAACCGCCACACTCCGGAATGATCGATGGGATTGTCGCGCGTCGCCCAACGCTGTTGAAAAAACGAAAGGCGCTCCGGCGGCTTCAACCGGTTCCAGTCGTAGGCAACATCAAGCAAACTGCCGCATTTTCGACACTCGAAGATCTGATCGGTCAAATCATACGTGGTGCCGCAGGCGGCCCGGATACATCGGAGAAAAGCTGTGTTTGACATGCACAAGATGATATCCGCTACTGGATGCGCAGGTCAAAGCAGGCGAACCAGACATAAAGGCGACGAACCGTGGACTTCAGTCCGCGCGGCTGTGCCGGGTGGGAAGGATAGAGTCGAGAAAGGATTCTCGGTCCAGCGAGCCTGATTCAACGGCTGCGCGGGGAAAAGCCCCAGGCTCTTCTTGGGCCTATGCCAGAGAATCGTGGTCCATTTTCCGCATCACTCCGGCAACCGTTTGATATCCGCGCCGATAGATGCGAAGCGTTTTTCGATATGTTCGTAGCCTCGGTCGATGTGGTATACGCGAGAAATGACGGTCGTGCCTTTGGCCACGAGACCGGCGATGACGAGGGCCGCCGACGCGCGCAGATCGCTGGCCATGACCGGAGCGCCAATCAGGTTTTTCACACCCTCGACAATGACCGTCGGCCCTTCTTTTCGGAGCTTTGCGCCCATGCGGTTCAATTCCGCGACATGCACAAACCGATCGGGAAATATTTTCTCCGTGATGATGCTGTTGCCGTCCGCGAGGCTGAGCAGCGTCATGATCTGTGCCTGCAAGTCGGTCGGGTAGCCTGGAAACGGTTGCGTCGTCACGCTCACAGGCTCCAGCCGTCGCGAGGAAGAGACCTGCACGCCATCCGGTGTGCGCTCGATGTTCACGCCGATGGCCCGAAGGCGATCGACGACTGCGAGCAGGTGATCGAGTCGGCAATTCGTGATCTTCACGTCACCGTTCGTGATCGCGGCGGCCATCATGAAAGTGCCGGCCTCGATCCGGTCGGGGATGATCTCATGTTCGCAGCCGCGAAGTTCGGTGACGCCCTCGATGGTGACGCGCGGCGTGCCGTGACCGCTGATCCGAGCGCCGCAGGCATTGAGATAGTCGGCAAGGTCGACGACCTCCGGTTCACACGCGGCGGACTCGATGACGGTGGTCCCCTCGGCCAGTGTAGCGGCCATCATCACGTTGGCCGTGCCGAGGACGGTTGAGCCGAAGGGGCCGCCGAGGAAGATCTCCGCGCCTTTGAGTTTCTTGGCCTTGAGTTGGATGTCGCCGCCGACGAGTTCAACCTCTGCGCCGAGCGCCTTGAAGCCGGCGAGGTGGAGTCCGATCGGCCGGTCGCCGATGTTGCATCCGCCCGGAAGGCTGACCTTGGCGGTATGTCGCTTGGCGAGGAGCGGCCCCATGACACAGACGCTGGCCCGCATCCGACGGACCAACTCGTACTCCGCATGACAATTCATCTCGTCTTCGGCGTTGAGACGGAGGCTCCCATCCGGATCGCGTGAAACCGTCACGCCGAGGCGTTCTAGAAGCCCGGACAGATGCTTCACGTCTGCCAGGTCCGGGGCGCCTTTCAGGACCGACGCGCCCTCGGTGAGGATGGAGGCCGCCATGATCGGCAGGGCGGCATTCTTCGAGCCATTGACGCCGATGGTGCCACGCAGTCGTTTGCCGCCGTTGATATGAAAACAGTCCACGCTTCAGACCTTTCTCAAGTCGTGCCGAGCTGCCCCAGCCGTGCCAAGCGGCCACCACGCCGCGATGTCGTGATTGGAAAATCCTGGCGGATTATACGGCCGCCGGCCCGGGTTTTGTAGCGTCTGGATTCGCGGTCGGACAAAACGCGGGTTCGTGACGGAGCCAACTACCGGTGATTCCCGAGGTAGCGTCGGCCCCCTGTGGCCGACGTATGCGAAGAGGAACGCTTTCGAGATTATCTCAGAACTGTTACACAGGTATCTCGCCTGTGTCTACACCACCGAGACGGCGGTGCCACAACTAAAGTACGTTGTTGCACCGGGGAAGGTTCCCCAGCCCCCTCCGGGTTGCGAGTTTTCGGGCACCTGCTATGCTTCAGTCTTTCATGAGAGGCCAACTCGGGCGGCTGTGCCCACTGCACGTGACAGGCCCAGGTGCGGTGGCCATCCCGATTGCCGGCGGGATACGGTCTGATTCGGATAAACACCTGGAGAAAAGATGGCATACAGAGACTCCGTACACCAAAAGGCGATTGAACTCGGCAAAGATATTATCCGGATGACGACGGCCTCGGGCTCGGGTCATCCGACAAGCGCGCTATCGATCGTACACACTGTCGTCACCCTCATGTACGACGTCATGCGATGGCGACCGGACGACCCATGGGCGCCGACCAATGATCGGCTGGTGCTCTCAGAAGGGCACGCGGTTCCCGCCGTGTATGCGGCCTACGCCGACCTGGGCGGTGTTGTCGGTCGTGATAAGCAATCCGCGAAGAAGCTGACCAAGGCCGACCTGGCAACGTTGCGTCAGACAAACAGCCCGCTGGACGGTCATCCGAATCCGGCGGAGGGGTTTCCCTTCTTCGATGCGGCAACCGGATCGCTAGGGCAAGGCTTGAGCGTCGGTGCGGGGTTGGCGTTGGCGGCGCGTCGCCGGAATCTCGACAGGCGGATTTACGTCATCATCGGTGACGGCGAATCGCGCGAGGGGCAAATCTGGGAGGCCATGGACCAGATCGCCGATTATGGCCTGACAAACGTCGTCGCTATCTTCAACTGCAACGGCCAAGGACAGGCAGACTACGTCTCGCGGCAACAGTCGGCGGAGGTCCTCTCTGCCAAGGCGGCGGCGTTTGGCTGGCAGCCCGTGATGATCGACGGCCACGACCCGGACGCCCTGAAGGAAGCACTGGCCAATCCCGAGGAGCGCAAGCAATGCCTCGCCATCATCGCACGAACGGAGAAAGGCTGGGGGTGTGCTTCCATCAAGGATAGATCCAACCATGGCAAGCCGGTGCCGGCCGACAAACTGGATGCCGCGATCGCGGAGTTGGACGGCCAATATGAATCGTTGAACGTGGCACGCGAGAAGGGCGGCGCGTTTGCGCCCTCCTCGCCTCCCGCAGCGGTCACATCAACCGACCCCGTGGACGTCTTGCCCGTCCCATTTGACAAAGCGATGGCGGAAGCAGGCATGGGAGGGGCAATTGACAAGGGCAAACTCGCCACACGCAAGGCCTACGGCGCCGCGCTATTGGCGCTGGGCGGCGCGGATGAGCGGATCGTCGCCCTCGACGGCGACGTGCGGAATTCGACCTTCTCCGAGCTCTTCGCCAAACGGTACCCGGATCGCTTTGTGGAGTGCAAGATCGCCGAGCAGAACATGGTCACGACTGCCGCCGGAATGGCCGCGGCAGGATTGATCCCCTTTGTCAGCAGCTTCGCGAAGTTCATCTC
>CAZTAR010000025.1:0-3204 GCA_964611695.1 uncultured Planctomycetaceae bacterium
TTTTCGCACAGATCGCAGCCCTTTTCTACCCCCACCTGGTGAGAAATGCGGGTTAATGCGGTAACCTTATTTTTAGTAGTCTGTTACGGTACATGAAGGCAGTCGAATGAGTTTTCAATTTTGACCGACCAGCCGGGTGCCACTGGCAGCTTGCTGCCAGTGCCCGCACGGTTGGAAAAGCCGTTCCTGGCACCTAAAGTGAACCACGACCCCTTGCTGGCATCTGATACGGATTGACGATAATATATCCAGGTTCCGGCTTTTATGGCCGGGACCGTGGGGCGGACAGCCGTGGTGGAGCTGCGGCGCTCAGACATTGTGCAGCATGGAGGCTGGCAGAGCACATGATTCTCAAGAAACTCACAGCGACAGGATTCAAGAGCTTCGCCGACAAGACGGAGTTCCTATTCGAGCCTGGGATCACCTGCATCGTAGGTCCCAACGGCTGCGGCAAATCCAACGTTGTGGACGCCGTCAAATGGGTCCTGGGGGAGCAATCCGCTAAGAGCCTCCGCGGCAAGCAGATGCTGGACGTAATCTTCAACGGCTCCGGCACCCGAAAAAGCTCCGGCCTTGCCCAAGTGGACCTGGCATTCGACAACTCCGACGGGCGTCTTCCGGTCGATCAGGCGGAGGTCGTGATTTCACGGCGACTGTACCGATCCGGCGACAGCGAATACCTCCTGAACAAGCAGGTTTGCAGACTCAAGGATATCCGCGAACTCTTCCTCGATACGGGCGTTGGCGTCGACGCCTACAGCGTGATCGAGCAGGGACGCGTCGACATCCTCCTTCAAGCGAATCCTTCGGACCGCCGAATGATCTTCGAAGAGGCGGCCGGGATCAGCAAGTACAAGGTTCGCAAGAAGGAAGCGCAACGGCGGCTCGAACGGGTGAATCAAAACCTCCTTCGCGTCCAGGACGTTGTTGACGAAGTCGAGAAGCGACTTCGCAGTGTGAAGCTCGCGGCCGGAAAAGCGAGAAACTATCAGGCATATTCGCAGCGCCTTCGGGAGTTACGCAGCACCTACGCGCTTTCGGAATACCACCGGCTACGGGTGTCGCAAGATGCCACCGGGGGCGAGGTCGACGGTTTCAGCGACCAGGCGACCGCCTTTCGCGGAGACCTTTCGCGGAACGACGCCAAGACCAGCGAGAACAACATCCGGATTGCACAGCTCGAAGAGGAGCTCTCATCCGTCGAAAGCCGGTTGCTGACCGTTCAATCGCAAATCACCGGCCACGAAGAACGAATCGCCGCTTCCAAGCGACGGATCAGCGACCAGACCGACCTGCTGGCTCGATCGCGCGAGCGGTTGGCCGGCTTCGACGAGCAGGTCCAGGCCCTCGATACGCGACTGAAAGAACAAGATGAGGAAGCCGAAGCGGTCGGCACGGATCTCCGAAAGGCGGAAGGGTCGCTCGTCTCGCTGCAAGAGGCCGACCGAGAACTCGCCGCCGAACTCGATCAAAAACGCCAGCGTTTGGAAGACGAGAAGGCCGGGATCATCGACCTCCTTCAACGTACCAGTCGGCTTCGCAACGAAATCCAAGGACTGAATCTCCACCACGAATCGCTCACGAAGCAAAAGACCCAACTCGACGAACGCGGCGTCGTGCTCGCGACGGAACTCGCGGAGGCGATCTCCCGTCAACAGCAACTCCATGCCCGTCGCGATGAGATCAAGCAGCTCATCGAAGATCAGACGGTGAAGCTCGAAGAGACGAAAGAACGGGCCGCTGAGTTGGCGCGACACCGCGCTGCAATGGCAGATCAGCACGCCGCCGCAAAGGAATACCGAAGCGGCTTGGAGAGTCGTCGCCAGGTTCTTGCAGAGATGGACCGCAAGCACGAGGGTTTGTTGAGCGGCGCGAGAGAAATCCTCGAGCGTCGTGATGCCGACGAGGACGGGCGGACGTTTTCATACGTGCTCGGCGCCGTGGGTGAATTGTTCGAGGCGGATGTCGCACACGCGAGCATCGTCGAAGCCGTCCTCGGAAGCCTCGAAAAGCACTTGGTCGTGACTCAGCGTGATCTACTCCTGGCGGATCGGGAGGCGCTGGCCGAGTTGAGTGGGCGCGTGCAGGCCTACTGTCTGGATTGCATGCAGCCGCCCATTGGCTGCCCCGACATGTCCGGCCAGGAAGGCTTCATCGCAAACGTGTTGGATTGGGTGCGTTTTCCGGAATCCTGTGACCGGCTGGCTCGCCACCTGTTGGGTCGGACCTATGCGGTTGAATCTTTGGAGGACGCCAGAAGGCTGGCGGAGATCATTCCAGGTTCCGCGAGATTCGTGACGATGGAGGGGATCGTCTGGGAGCCTGACGGCCGGATCGGCATCGGCTCGCTGGGAAGCGATACCGGCTTGATCAGTCGCCGAAGCGAATTGCGCGAGTTGGCGAAGGAAATCGAAGAGGTCCATCAGCGGATCGACCACTTGGCTGTAAGCATCCAGGAAGGCGAGAAGCAGGCGCAACACCTTGAATCCGTGCAGGCCGACCTGCGTAACGCGATCCATGAGGCAGATACGCAACGTGTCGAGCGCCAGGCGGAACTGTCTTCGGTTGATGAAAAAGTCCGGACGCTCACGGAGGAACGCCCGCTCATCGCCTCGGAGGTCTCTGTCCTTGTCTCGCGGTTGCAGGAGATGCAAGAGAAGGAATCCGCAAGCACGGACGCACTTTCAGAGTTGGAGCACAAGAGTAGCGAAGGCGAGCGAACGGTCGAACGCCTCCAACCCGAAGTCGCCGAACTCTCGACGAAACGAACGGCCATGAGCGAGGAAATCACCGCCGCGCGCGTTCGGATTGGCGAACTGACTCAGCTCAAGGCCGGCATCACCGAGACAATTCGAGACTTGCAGGTATCACGGGGCAAGTTGGATGCGGATCGCGAGCAGGCGAATCGCGACGTCATCGAGGCCCAACAACGTATCGAGCAGTCGGAGTTGCAGGCGGAGGAAGCCAAGCAAACACTTGCGGAGCTTGCCGAGGAGAATCAGTCTCTGCTGCATCGGTCGATGTCCTTGCGACAGGATCGCGACGAGCGGCGGCAGGCGGTCGAGCAGTACGTCGTCGAGGCGCGACGGCTGCGAAGCCAACTGGAAGAAACCGAGTCGCGCTTGCGCGAACGGGAGATCAAGCTTCAGGAAATCCGCACACGTCTGGACGGCCTCGTCAGCCGCGTGGCGGACGAGCTTTCGG
>CAZTAR010000025.1:3214-19522 GCA_964611695.1 uncultured Planctomycetaceae bacterium
GCCCAGTACGAGAGCTACACGCCAGACGACGAGTTGGACTGGCCCGCGATCGAGGCGGAGATCGAGACGCTTCGCCAGAAGATCGACCGATTGGGAAATGTGAACCTCGACGCCATCACCGAGCAGGAAGAGCTTGAACAACGTCTCGAGTTCCTGACCAGCCAACGGGATGATCTGCGTTCGAGCGAGCGCCAGTTATTGTCTCTCATCGAGAAGCTCAATACGGAATCCGAGCAACGATTCCTGGAAACCTTCACGACCGTACAGGGGCACTTCGCCGCGCTGTTCAGGAAACTCTTTGGCGGCGGCAAGGCGGAATTGAGCCTCATGGACCAAAGCAATGTTCTCGAGTGCGGAATCGAGATCACGGCCAGGCCGCCCGGGAAAGAACCCCGGAGCATCAGCCTGCTGAGCGGTGGCGAGAAGACCATGACAGCCATCGCCCTGCTGCTGGCGGTGTTCCGCAGTCGCCCTTCGCCCTTCGTCCTGCTGGACGAGGTGGACGCGGCGCTGGACGAATCCAACAACGTCCGCTTCAACCATGTCATCCAGGAGTTCGTCGAGCACTCCCAGTTCATCGTCATCACCCACGCGAAACGAACGATGAGCATCGCGGATGTCATCTACGGCGTCACCATGCAGGAGGCAGGCGTGTCGAAACGCGTGAGTGTACGGTTCGAGGAAGAGCCGACACAGGCTGTGGCGTAAGCAGGCCTGAGATGGAATCCTCCGCGGCAGTGATCAGAACCGCGCGCGTAAGAAAGCGGTCAGCGTTCGACTCTGTGGGGGGCAAGCAAACTGGTGATCCTCGTCGGCCACGGGGGGCCGACGCTACAACGGAGCATGCACTCTCAACATTAAAATGCTCTTGCCTGGGATTGAGCTGGATTGACGCTGCTTCGAAGCAGTCAGTCTGCAACTCGGGGACAGCATCATACCAGTCTGCAATGCTCCCGACGCGCTAGCGCAGTAACTTAGTGCGCCTTTTATAATCAAGGCGTTTTGGTTTTGGTCTAAGTCTTGGCCTTGTACCGATCTCGCTCCGCAAACATGCCGATCGACCGATAGTGTGACAGGAACTTCGCCGAGTGTACGGCCCCGGCGGGAATGTGGAACGACTCGCCTGGACCAAATCGCTTCGTTTGGCCGTCAACGGTCAATTCCACTTCGCCCTCGATCACGACTTCCCATTGTTCGCCGTGACTATGCGGCGGCACTTCACAGGCCGAGTCGATATCGACAAACACAACCTGATGGTCCTCGCCACGAGAAATCCACACGCGAACGCCCGGAAAAGGAACATCCGCCTCCGGCAATCGCCGCACCATCTCCGGGAAACCAGTTTCCGCCATGTGCCTACCCTCTCTCGTCACAAAACGCCCAAGTTGCCGCGTGCTTCCACTCACTGACACACGAGCGGGCACCACAAAGAACCCCGTACAGGAATACGATCGGCGTCATCACTTCTCACGTTCAACTTGAGGAGATCGGGCGCCAAGCACTTCATCCAGAAGTCCGGACTCCTCTAAAAACGTGGCGACCGCCTCACCAGCGGCCAGGTTCCCTGAGATGGTCGGGTGCGTCGTATCCTGGAAGGCCGCCTTGCTCGCCTCCTTCCCCACACCGAATCTGCTGCGATAGACCGGTAGCAGATCGAGATATGGAACTTTCTCGCGTTCCGAGAACGCCGCCAGGATTTGTTGCGGTCTTGTCGAGGCTCCAAAGGTAATCATTTGGTCTGGAATCGGGAAGCATATCAAAAGCATCGGCAGCCCTGCTTCGCGACACGTCCTCACGCACCCGGATATCTGACCGAGTGAGATACGCCAAGCCTGTTCAACCCTTTCCGGTGGATTCTCCAGAAGTAATTCTTGAAGTTCAAAATGTTCGATCTTGGCGGCCGTCGCCTGCGGATCCTCGCCGAATCGTAATCGACACACCATCGCCGTGATGGCGCGCCGGATACCGCTTCGACTCACGGGACGCTTCGCCAAGGCATACTCGACATGACGAGCTATCCGGGAACCGGAGGTTGGGTCGTACCGCGCCGTCACGTCGTTGAAGCAAAACTGTAACACGACCAGGTCCGGCTCCAGCATGAGCCCATTGTGCTTGAGCCAATGAAACTCCTGCGCTGAGTCATACCCGTTGATTCCACCGTTAAGCAACACGAGAGAGGCATCCGAATGCCGCTCATTCAGCAATCGGATAGCCTGATAAGCATAAACGTCCCGAGCGCGATGACTGTAGCCATGCGTGATTGAATCGCCAATAAACAGCACCCGCTTCTTGTTGGCGAAATCCACCGGCCCTTCGTCGAAATCCACCCGCAAACCGTGGTGATCCGTTCGAAAGGGAACGCCTGAAAAATAACCGCGACAATCTCGGCGCGTCGTCCACCCGCGCACAGGGTGAAGCTCGAATACCGTCAGATTGCCGGCACGGCTCGGAGGAAGGAAGACAAGCCCGAGGCCGGTATCGAGTGAAATGACGAGGCCAACCACAATCGCCGAGGTCAAAACTTTGGGCAACCACGGCCGCACGTGCTTCCGATGCCTGAGAAGAAGCAATCCCGTCCCGCACACCAGCAGCATCACACCATGCACCTGCAAGGCGAACATGAGCGGTTCGCAATACTCCGCTGACACAGGAATCATCCGGCGAGGCATATTCCAAACGAAAGCCAGCACGCTCGCCACGAATCCGACATAAACCGCGAAGAGGAACAGGAGCGTTCGCGTAATCCTGGCCGCTTTCTGTAACATGAGTTGCCGGTTGTGCTCTTGTTCCATCTGTCAGGCTTTCCCCCAATCATCCACACCATTCGCCCGGCGCCAGGCCCGGCATGATGATCACGACGGTGGCCGACGAACGCACGCCGGCGACATGCCTCAGGAACCGCCGGCACGCACTGCTTCACGCGCGGCTGAAAGATACGTTGCCTGCCAATCAGCGCCCAGACGGGCCGCAATCTCGTCACGCCGACCATGCAACACGGATTGCTGGTAGCGTTTGTCGGCCGCGCCGTGGAATTGCAGGAGTGTCAACGCAACGACACTATTCGAACACCAAAACAGTGAAGCGGCCAGGGCGATCGTCCGGAATCGAGCCGGACAAAGCACCAGCGCCGCCGCGACCGGAAGAACCACTCCCGGAATGAGCAACCAGACAACGCCCCCCCACAAATCGAAGCTCCGACATATCCGCGTCACAACAGGCGGAGGCAGCAAAACCGCCAACATCGCGGCCACGGCGAACAGCCCGCAAACAACAACGCGCCATCGGGTCCGCGCGGTGGAAGAGGTCATCCACAACGCCAAAGCCATCACCCACAGGGCGCCAACGGCAACCGCGCAACTTGCCGCGAAATACCCCCAGAACTCCGAGTGGAGTCCGCGACTTGCCAGCCATCGAATGACAACCGTGGCGACGACCGTCGCGGGAATCAGGCCGACCAGCAACAAGGCATACAACGGTCGTCTCCGCTCGGACAACCCATGGCCAACCTGTGACGCGGGCCTCCCGCCGGGGGTGATCCCGGCCGTGGACGGCGAATCCGAACGACCGCGTTTCCGTTGACCGGGGACCGTGTGGTGCTGCTGACCGGGAACCGTTTGGTGATGAAAATCCTTGCCGCGCGCAACGATCGCACCACACCCCGCGACAAGGCATGCAACAACAAAAACGACCGCACCCCCGGCCGATGCCAGACCGAAGACACAAGCACCAACCAAGGAAAACAGTGCCCCCCGATAGGCGTCGGGGTCCACTGCGGGCCGGGAATAGAACGACTGCTCCGCCATATCGATTGGCGCCGCCGATGCCACCGCGCGGTAATCCCGAATAAGCCGTCGCAGCCCGTCCGCACCATCTCCACCGGGTGTACCTTTGTCGAGAGTTTCGGCGAGCAATTCAGCACATAGGAGGCGTGTGCCCGTATCAGGGTCCGCCTCGATCAGCCCGAGGGAAAGTCGAGCGAACCACGCATCACATTGGTCTGCCGCTTGCTTGTGCCCGATCTCTTCCAAAGCTGCGGCCAATGCAACGAGTCGGTCCCGGATGATCGGCAAGACCTCGTACTGGCTTTCGATGAGGTAACCCGGCATGGCTTCCGCCAGAGAGACCGCGACGTCGGGCCGTGTCACAAAACCGCGAACGACGCCATGCCACGTCTCGGAAAATTCGGCGTTGTGAAGCGTCGCCTCCCTCACCGGTCGGGCACCCTCGACGATCTCCCGCACACGTGCAAATCGTTCGTCCGGCGATGGCGCCGCCTCCGGATCATGAAAGGCCCCCATATCCGCGATGACCGCCAATGCAAGCCTCGCGACGAGGTTGTCCGGGTCCGCCTCTGCCAACGGCCGGGCGACAGCGAAGGCCGAGAGTGGATCCTGTTCGCCGCGCTTCACGCTTGCCAGCAGGAACAAGAGGCGAGCCAGCCCTTCGTGTCTGCGCACCAGACTGTGAGAACGAAGCGCGGCATTGTGGGCGGTCCGGATATTGTCCCATGTGGGCGCGCGGGATACGCGCCCTGTTGCGGCATCGTCATCCGGAGGCGAAAAAATCCGCTTCTCCTCGACGCGCGTGATCGCGCTGACCATGCTGCCGGTGTCGAACAACTGCGCAAGAAAAACGGTGCCGGCAACAAGTGCCAGCACCGTCGTTGGAATTCCGAGTTTCCAGGATAGCTGATAGGTTGTGTTCTCAGGTGGCCTGGATTGTTCCCGTCGCTTCTTTCTTCGGCTCTGCTTTTGGCTTGGCCTTGACATCCGGATGGTGCTCGGGCGGCGTATAGTGATAAGGAGAGAGTGCCGCCTTTCGGCACATCATGATGATACGTTGAACCAATTCATCGTGGTTGTCAATCGTCTCGTGCTCAACGCCCTCGTCCTCAATCAATTCACCGAGGTGTTGGCCGGTCACGTCACGCCGATCCCAGTAATCGTCGTACCAGTAGTAGGGATGGTGCAAGGCGACATTCGAGCCACGCGTCGTCACGAGATCGCTGCCCCATCGCTGCGACCAGGGATTTTGCTGAACGTAGTTCCGCACTTTCATTGCGTTGTGGCCAATCGGTGTGTCCATCGGCTGGACATGCGGTTCACCCTGACCCCGTTCACTGGCATTGTGCGGCCAATCCTTGTTGAACGCATCCATCGTGAAGACCGCCTCGATGAATTTCGTCTTGTGATGTTGAGCGTAGTGGCGAACAACCTGGGTCGCCAGAAACGCGCCATGTCCGTGCCCGACCAGAATGACTTCCTCATCCGGCTTCGCATCGATGTCCACCACGATCTTCAGCCAGTTGTCCGGCCGATAGATCTCGGCGTTGATTTCCTGTGCTTCGAGTTCCTGGCGGATGGCTGCCAGTCCGTCGGACGCCTCGTTCGCCTCGCCTTCAATCAGGTAAACGCGCGGCCCCGAGTAGGACCATTTCTCCGGCTGATGACATCCTGTCGAAACAGTGAGTGTCGCCGACACGAGTGCGGCGATGATCGTGGCGTAGTGAATCTTTCGGTGGTTCATGCTTCTATCCCCTTTATCCCCGTAATCCCCTTTGTGCCCTTGCGAGACAACCGCCGTGCCTGAACTCAACATCAACCAGATAGCCTGGCAGGGGTGAGCCTGGATCGAACGTCGTTTGTCTCGCACCCGATTGTATGGAGTCGAATAGCCGCGAATCAAACCCGGGGCAATGGAGACTTGTCTCAAGTCTGGTAATCTCTCGGATAGTCCAGAGTCCGCTATTCGAGTGCCGCGACGATGACACACCATTGGGCGAACGCGGCTCAAGATTCCGACTGATTATCGGGCGCGGGCATCGGAAGTGTTTTCGCCCTTGGATTCAAACGCCGGTACAATCCAACATAATCGGCTACCATGCGAGAGATCGAGTGGCGGCTTCGAGCGTACGCCTGCCCCGCCGCCGCAACGCCGCGAGCGAATGCACGGTCCTCTAACAGGCGGCGCACCTGGGCTGCCAGCGAGGCGGGATCGCCTGGTGAAAAGAGCAGCGCCGTCTGTTGGTCGATCAATCCGTCACACAGCGTGTCCTCCGGAACGATCGTCGCGAGCCCGGTCGCCAACGCCTGAATCGGTTCCTCCCGAAAGAGTTGCGAACCGCCGGGCATGCAGAACATGTCCGCGGCCTGCAACGCGGAGCGCCATTCCTCAAGCCGACCGGTGAATGTCACATTCATGCTGAGATCAAAGGCCTCGACAAGTTGCCTGAAATGAGCCTCGGCATTGCCCTTGCCAATCACGAAGGTCGAGAGGTTGGGGTGATGGGGGAGAACAAGCTTGATCGCATGCAAAAGGACGTCCAACCCACAATCCAACGACAGGTTGCCGGCGAAGATGAGCGAGGGGGCTCGCTGCGGATTGCTGAACGCCGCCGGACCGGATGTTGCAACAATCCCCGGCGAGATCGTCTCCACGATCTTCGTTCTGGTCGCCACAGTCTCCAGGATCCGACGGACCTGTTCAGAAGGGGCGACCAATGCGGAGGCCTTTTCAAAAATCTGGGCGTAGTCATGGCTGTCCAGTTCCGCCGTGTCGGACACTGTCACCACGAGTTCGCCGTCAAGGGGCTCCGCCATCCCCATCGCCAGCAGCGCGGAAGAGGCCGACCACGCGTGCACAATGACGGACGCTTCCGCTTTCAAAGACCTGATTCGCTCATGAACTTCAGAGATGAGATTGCGACGGGCCCAGTAAGCCAGGGGCCATTGAACATGCCGATACGAAATCGTCGTGGTCCGGCCACTCTCCAGCGAAAGTGATCGGGCCGTCTCCGGAACCACCAGAACGGTTTCGATCAACTCGTCGATCAGGCCTACCTGAAGAAAACGAATCGCCGCGTAACAGAGCTCCGCCACCTCATCGTCCGCGACAAGACACAGAACCAGAGGATCGGGATTGCGCGGCGTGTCGAGCGATGTGGAATCCACGTCGGTCTGTCCTTGAAGAGGCCTCAATCAGAATGGACGCCGCGAACCTGAGGCAGCGGGCAGCATTTGCGACTGACGAGCTTTCCGTAAACGAAGCCGTGACCGCGCGCTGACGACCACAGCAATTATTCTCGACTCCGTCAAGCGTCCTCCGTCCTACACACCGAGGCCGGTTTGACACCAATGCGAACGGTATGCGACTTGTGATGAATGCTCAAAATCGTCAGGTCATACCGCTTGCCGGAGTGTCCGCGAAAAGTCTTGGACTGGCCTATCTCCAGGCTGCGGATCTTGGTGATCCGCTTATCCCCGTCATACAGGTCGATATCCGCGTCAAGATCGTCGTCCGTATCCTTCAGCTTTGCCACGATACCGTCAACAAGAAGCGCCCTTCGCGCATACCGCCGGTTCTTCTTGCTCAAAGTGCGCTGAACAAACAGAGTGCCGCCCTGGTCGACAGAATCTTGCCGCAAAGCCTGACTCTCACCGATGGCCACTTTATCCGATCGGCTTGCCGCTTTCCGAAAATCCAAAGGCTGTACAACCGGACGCATGGCCCTACCCGCAGAAGATCGCCCGGGCCCGTTCGGATCATCCCCGGTCAACGCCACAACTTGGACCTCGGAGCTGAACTGCTCGGAGGGGGCCGAGGCAATCCGAGGCTCCCCGGCCGCAACCCCCGCTTCCGGTGCGTTGTGCGACGACGGACGACCCACCTTCGAGGACGGTCCATCATCAGCGCGGGAATCCGAGGCGGGCAGGTTCGCAACCCACAACGCGATCGGATCCTTCTTCGAACCGGCCGCCCGCGCCGCAGCCAAGGAACCTGCTGCCGAGGCGTCTGCGACCAAGGTACGTTCGGACGAGGAGTCTACGATCAAGGAACTTTCCGGAGAAGAGTCTGCGGTCAATGAGCCTGACTTCACTTCATCTGCTTCGGAAGGTTTGACCGCATCCAGCTTGGCGAGTGAAACCGGCGAAGAATTGACCTTGAGAGCGAGGGAGCCTTGGCGTTTCCATGCGTCCCGCGCATCCGCGATCTCGACATCGTGCTCTTTCTCCAACCGCCGGACAAGATAGACGGCACTGGGATTATTGGGCCGAATCTCGATTGCCCGCATGAGGAGCTTCCAGGCATCGGCGAAACGCCCGTCATCCATCGCCGCCGTGGCTTGTGTTTCGTAAAGGGAAGAGGCAACCGGACCGGTTCGCTTGATGCCCGAGGCGACCGAACCGTTGCCTGGATTTCGGCGGGCGGCCTGACAGTAATGATCATACGCCTTGCCGACATCGCCACGTTTCTCAGCGGCCGAAGCCTGGTCGAAGGCTTTACCCGGTCCACAACCCGACTGGAGGAACAGCAGGCCCGCCAACAGTGCAACACCAAAAGTGAAAACGGTGAACCTCACCGTCAGCCTCCTCCTGAACCTCGTGCGGCCAAACGTTCCGTCACGGATCGATCCAGCGGGAACGGTTCCTCCGAAAACAACCGGGGGGCGATGACCGAGGCGATAAGCTTCCAATTCGTCACGCTAGTATGACCCCCATCCCAATTGAAAGCAAGATATGTCGGACGCCAATGAAGGTTAATTACCCGATCATAGGCGGCTTCCGTCTTGTCGCCGCGCTTTTGGGGAATACGAAAGCCCACCAAGCCCGCTGGCGGACCGGATTGGCCGTCAGCGTTGATCACCATCCCGCTTAATATCCCGTCGTGAGGGCTGCACGTCGCATACAAATGGCGACGGATATGGTTCATCGCTCGCGTCAGATTGTGCTGAGAAGAAGCGGAAGAGGACAAGAGCACCACATCATCCACCTGAACCCCCAGCGGCAGCGCCTCGAGCCCCCCGAGGACGACGGCGGTTCCGGCCGAAAGACCCATCACCGTGATCCGACGACCGGGATCGTCGCTGCGAGCTTTCTCAATCCTCCGTGCCAGCCGACGGGCAATGCCCTGATCACTCGCATTCACAAAGTGATCATGAGCCGGACCTAGATAAGCACTCCAGGAAAACGTCTGGAACGCTCCCTCGTAGCCGGCATCTCGCAAACCCTGCTTCACGGAATCGGCGCTGCTGTACCACCCGGCCCCGTCAAGGTAAAAAACAACCGGACCCTTCGTCGAATCCGCGCACCCGCCTGCCCACAACAGGCAAACCACCGCTACAGACGCTATCCGCGCACCACCCCTGCCTACCTTGCCTGCTTTGACAACATTGGCACAAGGTCCAGTTCGTCGAATCTGGATACTCACGAAGGGATCATGTGCCTCCGGGTTCGCTGATATCCCATCCTTGGTCCTTTTCCCGCTTCTGTATCTCCTCAAGTGTTTTCGCGTCCGGAAGTGGCTCCTTCTTCTCGGTGATATTCGCGCCGTTGGAAAAGAGCTCCGCATTCTTGGCGAGCCATTCAGCATACGGCTCCGGAAGTTCATCCTCCGGGAATATCGCGTGGACTGGACACTCCGGAATACACAAACCGCAATCAATACAGGTGTCCGGATCGATCACCAACATCGCCGGGTCTTCTATCTCCCAGAAGCACTCCACCGGACAGACCGTGGCGCAGTCCGTGTAACGACAATTGACACACCGCTCAGTAACAATATGAGTCATGGCTTAGCTCCTCGCTTGGCCTGTCCGGGCATTGGGAACACCAAATACCCGATTCATAACAGGACTATATGCCCGGATCAGCTCCAAACGTCAACAGCAGGACCGTGAAACTTGCATCACCTTTCACGCTATAAGGCTTGCCGATCCGCTGTTTCACGGGCATCATATCACTACTACCGCAAGCGTGGCCACAAATGAAACATTTGAGCAGTTTTCGAAAGAGCGTAGCGGCCGACGCCCCTGTCGACCGTCGATGACCAACGCTTTGCCACGGCCGACAGGGGCATCGGCCGCTACAGACTCGTGCAAAACGCTCTAGACGAGTCACAGAAACCACCACTCAGGAGCTTTCTCGTGCCAGTCAATACCGAACAATTCCTCGGATTATCTGATCGCGAGTGCGACTACCGACGATCCCGCTACGCCATTCTCCCCGTGCCGTTCGACGCCACATCCAGCTTCAGAACAGGCTCGCGTGCCGGTCCGCAAGCGATCATCTCCGCAAGTTACCAGCTTGAGGACTTTGACGAAGAATACGGGAAAGAATTCCTCTCACAGGGAATCGCCACGCTCCCCCCCCTGGAACCGAACGCCGCCGGCCCTGCCGAGATGCACGAGACCATCTTTCGTGCCGCCCGCAGGCTGGTTCGTGACGGCAAGTTCCTGATTGGCTTGGGAGGGGAACATTCGGTCTCCGCAGGCCTCATCAAAGCCGTCAAATCGCGATACAAGAAGCTCAGCGTGCTTCAAATCGACGCGCATGCGGATTTACGAGACCAATATCAGGGGTCGCCTTACAGCCATGCCTGTGTCATGCGGCGTGTGCTGGACCTCGGAATACCCGTCACAGCAGTTGGAATTCGCTCATTTAGCCTTGAGGAGCACCGGTTCATGCGAAAAAACGGGCTTGAACCCATCACAGCCCGCCAAACGCTCGAAGACCCTGATTGGATCATCCAGGCAGTCGAATCCCTCTCTTCCAAAGTCTACGTTTCGATCGATATTGACGGCTTCGATCCCGCATTCGCCCCCGGCACCGGAACGCCGGTACCAGGAGGTTTGGACTGGTACCAGGTATCCGACCTGCTGATGGCCACAGCCCAACACAAGGATATCGTCGCGGCGGATGTGACCGAGGTGCTCCCACTCCCCGGGAGCGTCCAGACCGAGTTCCTCGCCGCCAAGCTCGTCTACAAGCTCATCGCCCACGTAGAAGCCAACCGCGCCAAACCGCGATAATACGGCCTAAACGAGGGGCTATCGTGCTGCATCAACCTTCCTTTTTCGGGTTCACTGGGTTTCGGTTTCTGTGGCACCGGCGTCTCGCCTGTGTCTTCCACCGGCGGGACGCCGGTGCCACATATCAACGAGAAACGCTGTCGCCCGGGAATCGGGGCTTCGCTCCATGCAGGATTGCCCCCCCAGGCTCACCTCACCCTGATCAACAGGCCTGGACAGGTATCCGAAGGTATCCCGTCCGAATCACCGCAAATCCAATTGACGGACTGTTCGACTTCGAGGATACTTCAGCGTGGCTCGTGAGGATGTCTGGCCTCCGAACCAGGCCCGCGAGGGTTGTCTCACTCTTAAACCAGCGTTGGAGCACGCGTCTATTCATCACTCGTAGGGCCGTCCCGTTCCTTGTCTTCCGCTTTCCGGTCAGGCAACTCACGTAGCGGTCCCTTGCATCAATCCACATTACTCGAGCAAACTCCATTTATTGCGGAGGACTACCCCAATGTCATTTGAAGACAAAAACATATCCTGTGAGGACTGCGGAGAGGATTTCGTTCACTCTGCCGAGGATCAGGCACGCTACGCGGAGCGAGGTTTCACGAATGAGCCCAAGCGATGCCGCGGGTGTCGTGAAAAACGCAAAGCGCAATCCGGCCGGCGCGGCGCTCCGGGCGGCGGCGGCGGCGATCGGCCCATGCGAGAATCTCACGATGCCGTCTGTGCCGAATGCGGCGCGCAAACCACAGTGCCTTTCAAGCCGACCGAAGGGCGACCCGTGTATTGTCGCGACTGTTTCCGAGCGAGACGATAACCCGGCAAGGGTTTTCTAATCGCTAACTCATGCGAGCGGTCGCTGCGGCTCCGGCCACCGACGCACGTCATTAAACACACTGGCGCTCCCCGTTTTCTCTAAAAACGCGGTACCAGCGTTGGGTTGTGAATGCTGATGGTTCGGCCTCTCTTGAACGCCGAGTTGGTGATACCGTGGGCAATACGATGTCCAAAACACAGCCAAATCCACAAATCGAAATCTGCATAAACGGTGAAGGGCTGGTGATTGATTCTCCCGCGACCGTGGCAGCGCTCATCGCGATTCGCCAACCCAGGCCGCCCTTTGCCGTGGAGCTAAACAAAGAGCTGGTCCAACGAAGCCGGTATGACGCGACGGGATTAAACCAAGGCGATCAAGTCGAGATCGTCACTTTGGTGGGCGGTGGTTAGGGAGACAACCTTGGGGCGTTCGCGGGATACGGACCGCGACTCACAAAGTGTGATGCTCGCTGTTCTATTGAACTTTGAATGGCGAAGGAAACACGGCGCAAGCCCATGGATCGCAATCCATGGGCCCTAAACGGAGCGGGGAGCTATGAAAGAACCACAACATCTCAAAATCGCCGGCCATACATTCCAGTCCCGGCTCTTCGTGGGCACCGGCAAGTACGCCAATTACGAACTCATGCGGGAATGCCTCGATGCGTGTGGCTGCGAGGTCGTCACAGTCGCCGTGCGACGGGATCGGTTAATCGATTCTCAGAACCGCAGCCTGCTCGACTTCATCGACACAAAACGATATACGATCCTGCCCAACACAGCCGGCTGTTTCACTGCGGACGATGCCGTGCGAGTCGCCAGATTGGGCCGCGACATCCTCCAGCAATTGGACAATCCCGGCGCCGAATGGGTCAAGCTCGAAGTCCTGCACGACAAGAAGACACTCCTGCCGGACCCCACAGGCACCCTCGCCGCCCTCGAAACCCTCATCAAAGACAAGTTCAACGTCTTGGTCTACACGAGCGACGATCCAGCAATGGCCTGCCGCCTCAAGGAAGCCGGCGCCGCGAGCGTCATGCCCGCAGGCAGCCCCATCGGCAGCGGACAGGGCGTCCTCAATCCGTGCAATATTCGGATCATCCTGGAAATGTTGAAAGACGGAGATCCGGACTATCCCGTCATCGTGGACGCCGGTGTCGGCACGGCCAGCGATGTCGCCGTCGCAATGGAACTCGGCGCCGACGGCGTCCTCCTGAACACCGGAATCGCCCACGCGAAGGACCCCCTTGCAATGGCCCATGCGATGGCCCTCGCGATAAACGCCGGACACCTCGCATCCCAAGCGGGAAGAATTCCCAAGAAACTCTACGCCACCGCAAGCTCACCCATCGAAGGAACCATCACTTCCGGCTAGAGCCTCTTGGCTTGAAAAACATCCCGAACTGATCATAGCCGCGCGAGTCAGCAAGCGGTCAGCGATCACCCTGTAGGGAGTGAGAAAATCGGTGATTCCCGTCGGCCACAGGGGGCCGACGTTACGGATTCGTTGACCACGTGGCGCGAAGCTTCGGGCCCCGGAATAGAGCATTCTCATTCAATTCGTAGCGGCCGACGCCCCTGTCGGCCGTGGCAAAACGCTGGTCATCGACGGCCGACACGGGGGTCGGCCGCTACGCTCGTTCGCAAACCGCTCTAATGCTCGCAGTGCCCTTCCCCTCTCATTACAATCCCGGTATGCCTGTGAGCAAACGACCACTGACGCTTCTGGGAATGACCTGGCGCAACCTCCACCGCCAGCCGCTACGGACTATCCTCACGGCACTGGGCGTGTCGCTTGGCGTCGTCGCCATCGTCTCATTCGGAGCCATTACACAAGGACTTTGGGTCTCCACCAACGCTGCGATCCACTTCGCCGGCGGCAACATGATGGTCTTTCAGGCCGGCGCCGCGGCCGACATTCTCAGTACCCTCGACGAGAAACAAGCAGGCGAAGCGCTCCTGGCTGATCCCGATGTGGTAAAGGCCTCGGCGACACTCTGGCACCTGCTGCCCGCCGAACCGCCGAAAATGCCCTTTATCTTCACGATCGGGCTTCGTCCGGAACCCATGCGGGAAAACAGCCGCCGTCTGATCAGCGGGCGTTATCCCGAAGCGGAAGACGAGGTGCTCTTGGGAAGGATTGCCGCCCGCACGTTGGAGAAGGAGGTCGGCCAGACGGTGCATCTGTCAATGCAAACCTTCAAGGTCGTCGGGATATTCGAAACCGACGTCGTGATCTTCGACGCGGCTGTCGTGATGATGATAGAACGTTTGCAGGCACTGAGCGGCAAAGCCGGGAAGACAACCGGCTTCCAGGTGACGTTGCGCCCCGGCGCGGATGCGGAGGTGGTCGCCCACAGGTTGGAGAAAACCATCCCCGAAATCGTCGCCGTGACCAGCGCGATTTCGTACAAGAAAGTGGACCAGGGGTTGGAGATGATCAGCGCTGCAAATTGGAGGGTTTCGTTCATGGCGATCATCATTGGCAGCGTGATCGTCACGAATACGATGTGGATGACGGTGTACGAACGAACGCGTGAAATCGGCGTCCTCCGCGCGATCGGCTGGTCGAAGCGGCGCGTCGTGAGCATGATCATCATCGAGGCATGCGGTATCGGCCTGTTGGCCTGTCCGATCGGATGCCTGCTCGGCGTCGCGTTGGCGAAGATATCCACCATCGCCCCGATCTCCTCACAGTTCCTCGACCCGGTTTTCGATTGGCAACCATTCGTGACGGCGATGGCCGTGGCTGTCACACTCAGCATCTTGGGCGGCGCGCTGCCGGCCTGGCGCGCGGCAAGGATTTCCCCCGTGGAGGCCCTGAGACATGAGTGACACCGCGACTGCCACACCTCCAGCCATCCACGCACGCGGGCTCACGAAGCGATACGAGCAAGAGCGTATCGTCGCCCTCGACGGCGTGGACCTCGACATCGAATCAGGCGAATTCGTCGCGATCTGCGGCCCCTCCGGTTGCGGAAAATCCACCCTCCTCAACATGCTCGCGGCCATCGACAGACCCGACACAGGAACCATCACGATCTGCGGACACCCCCTCGCCGAACTCTCACCGGCCAAGGCCGATCAGTTCCGTGCCGATATCGTCGGCCTCGTCTTCCAACTCCACAACTGCCTGCCAAACCTCACAACCATCGAAAATGTCCAGGCCCCCATGCTGGCGACGGACCGGCCCGCGACCGAGCGACTTCAATGGGCACGCGATCTTCTCGACCGTGTCGGCCTCAGTGCCAGAGCGACGGCACTCCCGACCACCCTCTCCGGCGGTGAACGCCAACGCGTCGCCATCGCCAGGGCCCTCGCCAACCGCCCTCGCCTTTTACTCGCCGACGAACCCACCGGCGCCCTCGATTCCAAGACCGGCCAGCGACTCTTCGACCTGCTGATAGAACTCCAACGCGACTTCCACGCAACCCTCGTCGTCGTCACCCACGACCAACAAGTCGCCGCCCGCGCCGGCAGAATCATCCACATGCTAGACGGCAAACTCGCCGACTGATCGATCGCCGACAAGAACACCCACAAACAAACCGTAGCGTCGGCCACCCGTGGCCGACGGAAAAGACCTATTTGCGAATATCCCTACGGCCTGAGCCCAGCCCCAACAAGGATTGCCGTTTGGCGGCCCCCGCCGTTCCTGAATTCTCAATGCTACATTCCCAATAAGCGGAGCGCCGAGCACGACTCTCGATATGGAAGGGATACAACCTCCATGCAAACAAAAGACAAAACCATCCAAACACTTTGCGGGCATTGGCGGGCATTGGCACTTTGCCTGCTGAAAATGGAAGCAACACAGCCGTCATAAACGGACCCGACCGACAAACAAATTCCGGCAAATACCGGCAAATTTCACTTTCCCCAGTGAAATTCGAAGCAGGGGTGGCACAAGTCAACCACCACCGGAGTGGCATAGGTCAACCAGCATTGGGGTGGTATAGGTCAACCAGCACCGGGGTGGCATGGGTCAACTCGTTGACCCGTGTTTGTGCGATAGGTGCCACTGGCGGCTCGCCCGCCAGTGCCTCCACCGGCCAGGGTCAATCAAGGTCAAAAAAAGAATTGTCGTCAAACTCGCCGAACCAACCAATATTCTCCACGGCCGGATCCCCGGAATACAACCCGCTGGTCCAGGAGAATGTCATGCGTCGACTGTCAACGTGCCCGTCGCACCAAACCACGTTGGCTCTGCGGTCGTGGCGGAAGTGAATCGACGGATCGGCCCGAGTTCCAAACGTCGGGAAGAATCGGGGCTCCGCGAAGCTATACTCGATGACGATGCTGCTCAAGAACGCCGAGTCCGCAAACATCACCGTCTCCGACGGACTGCGTATGCGATCGTTCTTCGCGCCCCAGAGGTCGGTCTCAACGCGATAGAAACCGCCGCCGAGCTTCTCGACCTGCCGCCCGATGAAAGCGAGGTTGTAGCCGTACCCGCCGCAGTTCTTCTCGAAACGCCGCGGATCGTTCGGCGACAGATCCATACGCAACGAAGGGCACGCCCGGATTCCGCCCTCGGCACCGAGGTAGGGAACAAACGGACCCCGCAAACCGTCAAACGGTTCGCCCGGATTGTCGCGCATCCCGTGCCAGCGGTGTAGGTTCGAGGCCATGAAGTCGGCCGCGCCAGGGCAGAACCGGTGATCGTTGTCATTCGCGTAATAGCCGTTAGCCAT
>CAZTAR010000026.1:0-19412 GCA_964611695.1 uncultured Planctomycetaceae bacterium
TGTCCAGGCGAGTAGCCGGGCGATTGGCCAATCTTGCCGGGTGTTCGGTTGGGGTTCATTCATGAAGATCGCCGGTTCCGTGGCGCGTTTGTGGTTTCGCATCCATACGATGAGTTACGAATCAGGCCTTCTTTTCGGCCGCTTTGACATATTCCTGTAGCCGGTCGACTTCGAGCTGGCTGCCAACGACCAAGGGCGTGCGTTCGTGCAGAGAGGTCGGGATTTTGTCCAGGATTCTTTGTGTTCCATCTGTGGCCATACCGCCGGCCTCTTCGGCCAAAAAGGCGATGGGGTTGGCTTCGTACATGAGGCGGAGTTTGCCGCCTGGAGACTTTGCGGTCGGCGGGTAGAGGAAGATGCCGCCTCTGAGCAATGTGCGGTGGAAGTCCGCGACAAGCGAGCCGATATACCTTGCCGTGTAGGGACCGGCTTCCTCTGTCTTGCACCATTTCAGGTAATCCTGATAGCCCTGCGGGAAGGAGTTGTAGTTTCCTTCGTTGACGCTGAAGCACTTGCCGGTCGTCGGCATCAGGACGTTTTCATTGGCCAGGATGAACGCGCCGACGGAGGGGTCGAGGGTGAACATGTGAACGCCTTCGCCGGTGGTGTAGGCCAATACCGTGCTGGATCCGTAGACGATATAGCCGGCGGCGAGTTGTTTGTGGCCCGGCTGCAAGACGTCGGTGACGGGGTCGTTGCCGTCGAAACCGTCGGCGTCCCGTTCGAAGATTCCGAAGATGGTGCCGACGGAGACGTTTACATCGATGTTGCTCGATCCGTCGAGGGGATCGAAGATGACGACGTAGCGTCCTGTCGCGCCGCTCTTGGCGAGCATTTTGGGTTCGTTGAGTTCTTCCGAGGCGATGATCCCGACGTTTCCGCGATACCCCAGACAAAGTTCGATGGTTTTGTTGGCGAGTATGTCCAGCTTTTGTTGCTGTTCGCCGGAGATGTTGACGTCTTCTGTTGCCCCGAGCACATCGATGATTCCGGCCTTGCGGACGTTCGCGGAAATGATTCTCGCGGCCAGCGTGATGCCGGAGAGGAGCCAACTGAATCCGCCTGTTGCGGTTGGGTGGTTTCGTTGTTGGTTGATGATGTGTTCTTGAACAGTGACGAAGCGATTCTCGGAGTTGGTTTGGCGTGCCACGGCATGGCCTCCTCTGGTCTCAGATTAAGAACGGCAGCTGAGAGTTTCCGTGTTGTATCGCGCCGGCGATCCTCGCCAGGAGTACGGCGACGACAACTCTCGCGAATCTGTATTGTACCTAATACCTTTTGCCGAGGAAAGTCGGGGAAGGCTTCACGGTCTCTTGGGGGCCGCCCTCGTCGCGGCCGGGGGTGAAAGGTAAACAGCGGCCGGACGGTGATGTTGCGGATGATGAAAAGCCGCCGACGGGACGCCGGCGCCACAAAAAGGCCAGGGAGGGTCAAGCCTGCTGCAGGCGTTGTTGCCGGTCTAATTTGCGAAGATCTTTGATCAACTCTTCGAGAGCGCCGGAACAGATGCGTTCGAGGGAGAAGTTTCGGCCTAGTCGGTGGTCCGTGCAGCGGTTTTGCGGGTAGTTGTAGGTCCGGATTCGCTGGCTGCGATCGCCGGAACCGATCATGCTTCGCCGTGTCGAATCTCGTTCCGCCCGCTCTTTTTCTTCGATTTGGTTTTTGATGCGGCTTGCCAGGATCCGTCGCGCTTTTGCCCTGTTACGGTGTTGGCTTTTTTCGTCCTGCATCGAGACAGTGAGGCCCGTGGGCAGGTGTTCCAGCTTGATCGCGCTGGAGACTTTGTTGACATTTTGGCCGCCGGGCCCGCCTGCGCGGCTGACGTGCTCCACGACGTCCTTTTCCCAGTCGATCTCGACGTCAGTTTCTTCCACCTCGGGCAAGACGGCAACGGTGGCCGCCGAGGTGTGAATCCGGCCTTGAGACTCGGTTTCCGGGACGCGCTGGACTCGGTGTCCTCCGCCTTCATAGCCGAAATGGGTGTACACGCCGGGGCCTTTGATGCCGAGGATTGCCTCGCGGAGACCGCCATACTCGCTGGCGGACGAACTGAGCAGTTCGACTTTGAACCGATTGGCTTCGGCGTAACGGGTGTATATCTCGCAGAGGTCGCGAGCGAAGAGGGCCGCCTCGTCTCCGCCGGTGCCGGCGCGAATCTCGATGATGATCGAATCGACGTCGGCATCGTCGCCCACGATCAGGTCATCGATGAGTTTCTCCATGATCTGCTCGGTTTGTGCGACGAGTTCGGGGAGTTCCGCTTCGGCGAGTTCGCATAAATCGGCGTCGGCCTCGGGATCATCGATGATCGATCGGGCCTCTTGTACTTCCTGCTGAGCTTTGAGGTACGTGCGATACGGTTCAGCCATGCGTTTGAGCTTGGCGTGTTCTTTGGAGAGTTGGACGAGTCTCGCGGCGTTTGTCGCCGTTTTGGGGTCGTTCATCTCCTGGGTGATGGTGTCGTAGCGCGTGGTGATCCCGTCGAGCTTGGAAAGGAACTCTGGATTCACCGTGGAATCCGACATCTGGCAACCTCATGTCGAAGGGACGCTGGTTTACGGAAGAACTCGGAGGAACTCGGGAAAGAAAACACGCCGCAGCTTTTTGACAGAGGCGGAGCTGCGGCGTGATTGATTCTAGTCTAGCTAGGATTTTGGCGCGTCGGCCTTCTTCTTGGTATTCTTGAAGTAGTCGCCGCCGAATTTCTTCTGGAATTTTTCGACGCGGCCGGCGGTATCCACGAACTTCTGCGTGCCTGTAAAGAAGGGGTGGCAGTTTGAACAGATTTCGACCGAGATCTTTTCCTTCGTCCCGCCTGTCACGATCGTCGAGCCACAACCGCACTTGACTTCGGTTTGATAGTACTTCGGATGGATGTCCTTCTTCATGGATAGACCTCTTCAAGAGTATCTGGACCAGCATTCCCGAGCCCAGCATTATATCGTCATCCGTCTGGTGTGGCAACTCCGTGGAATGGGGCTTTGGGGGGCATCGTTTGTGTCCTGCTTCGCGACGCTCCGAGGTGATTTTGGGGGTTGGGATTCGAAGTCCAGGATTGCGGGACCGGCTTCGCGCGTTAGTTCGGATTGGTGGTGGAAATCCTCCCCATTCCTCGTCGGCCACGGGGGGGGGCGACGCGACTTCAATGCGATCTGCTTTGGTGTCGATTGCAGCCTTGATAGCCCAGGACGCATTTCTTCTCGTGGACGGAACTCTTTGTCTGTCATGCACTTGGATAGTGGTGGGTCAGAAGTTACGGAGAGCCCTTCAATGGACCGATATACAATCCCACGGACCCACGAGGCCGAGTGTGATGGAATCGCTTCTCAAATGTCGGAAGTTCGAGGTCGTTCGCAAGGTTGTGCGGACTTCCGGGGGGGTGGACCGGGACTATGCGGTTGTGGTCCATCCCGGGGCGGTGGTGATCCTTCCGCTTCTGGAGGGTGGCGAACGGATTGTTTTAATCCGGAACTATCGCCATGCCCTGGATCGCGAACTATGGGAGCTCCCTGCGGGGACCCTGGATGTTCCCGGTGAAACGGCGGTTTCCGCGGCGGCCCGTGAACTCGAAGAGGAGGCAGGCTATCAGGCGGGCGAACTTCGTCCGCTTTGCGAGTTTTACAGCACGCCCGGCATGTGTACGGAGCTGCTTCGTGTGTTTGTTGCGACAGACCTGACACCAACGCGGCAGTGTCTCGAACCGACGGAGCGGATTCGAGTTGAGATCAAACATCGCGACGAGGCGTTTGCGATGGTTCGCGACGGAACGATCGTTGACGCGAAGACGATGTTGGCACTACTGTTCTGGGAAAAGATGCAGAAGGATTTCGCATGAGTTGGCAGGATGGAGGATATTCCCCCGGAGGAGAACCCGGCTACGGCCCGGGGTCGGCGGGCGGCGGTCTGCGGTCTTGGTTCGGCGGGTTGCCTTCGCCGGGCAAGGCTGTCAAGTGGATCGCCATCGCCAATATCGTCATGTACCTGCTGTGTATGATCACCGGAGGGAATCAAAGTCCTGTGTACGAGTGGCTCGCCATGCGGACTGACATGGTGCAGCATGGGCAAGTGTGGCGCCTCTTTACGTTTACGTACCTGCATAGCCAGACGAGCGTCACACACATCCTGTTCAACCTGATCGGTTTGTATTTCCTTGGGATGAACCTAGAGCGACACTGGGGGCCGAAGCGTTTCTTCGTTTTCTATACGATCGCGGGTTTCATTGGCGTTGCCCTGTACTTCGCGCTGACGTCGATTGGATGGATCGCCCCGGGCGGAATCCTTGTTGGCGCTTCCGGTGGTGTCCTTGCACTGTTGGGCGCGGCTGCGGTGCTGTTCCCACGCATCCAGATCATCATGATCGTCTTTCCTGTGCCGATCAGGCTTGCCGCCGTGATCCTGGTTGTGTTGTACGCGTTGAACATCGGACGCGTCGGAAGCAACGCCGGCGGTGACGCCTGCCACCTTGCGGGTTTGGCCTTTGGCATCATTTGGGGATATCGTGGTCGGAGCTTTTTCGGAGCGATGGATCGTTGGCGGGAGAATAAATCGCGTGGGGCGTTCGAGGCGAAGCAGCGAAAACTCCATGCTTTGCACCAGGAGGTGGACCGAATTCTTCAGAAGGTCAACGAGCAGGGCATGAACAGCCTGTCGCGCGGTGAGAAGCGGACCTTGGCCGAAGCGAGCCAGCAACAGCGCGAGTCCGACCGCCACTTCGGCGTCTGAGCGGGGCAGGCACGAATCGCAATGCGTGGTTGAATATGGCAAATAAGGAAATCGTTAGTACTGGTATCATTTGGGTGCCACAGACGGCTTGTCCGCTCGTGCCGGCACTGGCAGCAAGCTGCCAGTGGCCCCCCTCTACGAAGCGATACCAGTACCCAATTCCACGCCGATTTCGTGGAACACATTCTTGAATGTGCGGCAGAAGACGACGATGCCACCGAGGTAGATCGGCTTCCATCCTGAAGGCGCGATACAAGCTTCGATCGGCTCGCCCTTGTGTGCCGAGTACCTGGAAATAACACCGAGGCCGCATTCGGACAAGTTTCGGGTATAACCAGCCACTTTCCGAACGTCCTGCCCGCAACCCTCGTAGAACCAAAGCGAACAGCGTGTTCAGAATCGGCGTCGGCGGCCGGCGCGCTTGTCGCGCATGCCATCTTCCATGCCGTCCCATTGGGCTGCGAGCTCGAATTCATCTATTTCGTCCAGGATTGGGATTATGGTGTGGATGTCAAACTCTTGGAGAAATCCGTCGGTCATCGCTAAGCCCTTTGGATTTGAGCCGCGCGCTCGATTCGCGAACCATTACCACATTGGTTGTTTCCCGCGTTGTTTTGCCAGTGCAGACCACCTGAAGCTATCGGGCAGACCGCCGAATCCTCACCGACCCGTCGGCCGTTTATCGGCCAGGAAGGACCACCACCTTAAAGATAAGGGGGCCTCTTGGTCTTCAGGTGGCATTTCGACCCAGGGACACTCATATGTTTATGCGGTTTTCGGCATATTGTTTTGGGCGGCCATCTTGGGCGGGTTCTTCTTGAGAATGAGTTGCGTTAATGGCCTTGTTGCAGGCCCGATAGTACTGGAATCACCTGATATGGGGCAGTTTAGCGAAATGGAACCGTTGCTTCGCACCTAGTCAGGCGGTACAATCCTGTAGCAAGCGGTCAGGGCTGAAGTCCACTGGGGAGGAGCCCGGCCAACCTGCCTTCCTGGTGTTCCCTTCACAAAGAAGGGTGTGCCGGGACTCATGGGTGACTGGGGAGTTGTTCCTAATAGAGTTCGCGACCCTCCTTGCCCGCGCAATCCGGGGACAGAAAACAAGCCGTCAGGAGATAAGGTGATGTATTTCCGTATGCGTCAAGCTGTGAATCCACTCGGTGTCGTGTCGGTGTTCGCAATCGCGGTTGTGGTGATCATCGGTTGTGGCAACGTCAGTCCTTTCCTGACAGCCCGATTTATGACTGACACAGAGCTGACCACGCTTCAGCAGGGCAGCTTCCAGGATCCAGATGCGGCGGACCCTTCAGACGAGGATGTTCTCGCCTCAGTGTGTGATTTACCGGAGGAGAGCCCGGAGCAGCGAGGCGTTTTTGTCACGCTCGAGAACGAATCGCAGCAGTATGTCCAATTCTCGATGACCTTCGTGGTATCCGCGGGCGCGGGCGGCTTTGTTTGTGATGACGAATTGCAGGACTACATCAATGCCGGTTATACCCAGGTAGGGGCTGGAAACAGCCTTACGATCGGCTGTGACACGATCACGCTCGGTGGTTCGCAGCTTCTCGCGATGCAGTTTGGAATCAATCAGGGCGACGCGGCACGTCTCAATCCCTATGATGAGGAGACTGATTCCGAGCTTCCTTCTCTGATTCTTCGTCGTCGGGATTCCGGCGGGACGCTGATTCCGCTGCCTGAGATGATCATTTTCGGCAATGAAGACAGCAACTTCATCTGCACTGGCGGCGCGACTCTCGGCGATCTTTGTTCACAGCGTGGTTTCGTCTATTCCACGGCGGACGATATTCCAGTCGGCAAGCCGGTCGATGCTTCGCGAATTCAGGGTTCAATCTGCAACTCGGGTTTCGGTTCGGCTCCGGAATGGCGATTGGACAAGACCTTGAACACCGTTGCCCAGCCTTTCCAGTATCCGATCGGTGCGACTATCGTTGTCACCATTCTGGACCGGTCCGCAGATGAAACCAGCGTCGGCCGAAACCAAGTGGTTTGGCTAGTGACGGATAGCAACAACGACACCGTTCATTATCCGGCCCGCTGATCTCGGCCTTCCAGTTCTGTTTGCGTGGTAGCGCCCTCGATCTTGGCTGGGCGGGGGTGTCGCGTGCGAAAAGAATGCTGCTTTGCCGGGCGGAAGACCGGCTCAAGACGAGCTGGCTCGCTTAATCCCAACCCCCTATCTCCTAACCCCTTTTCCATTTTCCCTTCCCCCCCTCCCTTGTATCCCAGCCGAAAGCCACGCTGTGAAACCGTATTGGATGCCGATATACTGTGCGTCCGCTTTGCCGAGTGCGGATGGTGGCCATGTTCCAGGAGGCGATCTTATGGTTCGCAAGTATGGCGGATTCACGGTATTGGGTCTGTGTTCGGTCTTGATTGTGACGGCTGCGGGATGTCAGCCGAGTGGACAGACATCACCCAGCGGTCGGATTATTCAAATAGGCTCGACCAAGGCCGGCCTTTTTGGGATGCCCGCGGAGTATTGCGCGCTTCATCCGGCACTTGAGGAGTGTTTCGATGGGCGGGTGCAATTCAGGGCTCAGCCCAATGGTGTGGCACTGGGTCAACAGCTGGAGCAGAAGGGGATCGCCTTCGCCATCCTGTCGGCAGGCGAGTATGCCGCTGTGGAGAAGCCCGAGGAGTTGACGTTGGTGGCAACGGGTCTCAATGCGTTGGGTAAGCCTGCGTCGAAGGCCTTTCTTGTTGTCAAGGCGAAGTCGCATATCAAGACCATTGCCGATTGCGCCGGGAAACGGTTCGCATTCGGGCAGCACGGGGACGTCCTGACCGACATTGCCGCACAACGCGCCTTGGAGAAGGCGGGCGTTCCAGTGAACAAGTTGCTGCCCGAACTTGTTCCGCCGCCCCTGGCGTTTGATGGCAGGCTGTATCTCAAGAAGGATGTCGCCAAAGTGATCATCGCGGACCTCACGGTGAACGCGGGCGTTCTCGATGAAATCACGTACAGCGGGATGCCGGAGACCGGCGGAAATGTCATCACTGGCCCGTCGCGGGATCAATTTGAGATCATCGGAGAGACGGTCGAGGTCCCGGGGCTTGTTTTTGTGGCGGGACCGGCGGCGGATTCCAGTGATGTTGACAAGCTCAGGGATCTCCTGATCAATCACATCAAGGATAATCGGAAGGTCTGTGACCAACTGGGGGTTACCGGCTTCGCACCTCCTGACAAGTCTGCTTACGAAGCTGTTCGCGACATCGTTCCTAAAACCGCGGAGTAGGCGAGTGGGGCGGGCGAGGTTTCCCGGTCGGCGTTGCACATCTGCTGGGTGTGCTTTAGACTCATGATCGCCGGAGGGCGAAGGTTCGCCCCGATGGCGGGCCCCCTGAGTACCAAGTTGGAGCAGGAAGCGAATCGATGCGCACCTTTGCTGATATAATCTGTTCGTCGGCCGTTCGCCGGGATGCGATGATTCGAGACATCGCGTTGATCATGGCCGGTAGTGCTCTCGTGACCCTTTGTGCCAAGATTCAATTGCCGATGTTGCCGGTGCCGGTCACGATGCAGCCTTTCGCGGTTTTGCTGGTAGGCGCGACCCTGGGCAGCCGGCGCGGTGCGTTGGCGATGGGGGCTTATCTCCTTCAGGGCGTCATGGGGCTGCCTGTTTTTGCGCTTCCAGCGGCGGGACTTGCCTACTTTGCGAGTCCTACAGCCGGATACCTCCTGGCCTTCCCGATTGCCGCATTTATTGTGGGTCGATTGGCTGAGCGTGGTTGGGATCGCCGATTTTGCACGGCCGTGGTGGCGTTCGCCCTTGGACAGGTGGTGATTCTCGCGTTGGGATTCGCCTGGTTGACCGTGTCCATGGGCGTGGAACAAGGTTTCGCGACAGGCGTCGCTCCTTTCTTGCTGGGTGATTTGTTGAAGGTTCTGCTGGCAGCCGCCGCGCTCCCTGCCGGGTGGCACGTGGTTCGGCGTGTTGAGAGCGGTCCAGACGTCGGCGGCGGGGACGCTTGTCGGTAGAGCAGAGATTCTCTTTGCTCAATCGAAGCGACAACGTGGAACTTGGTCGTACCCGCTCGTCGGGGGAGGGTATCGTGTTGCCACGGATTCTCCTTCTGTTCGGCCTTTGTCTGACGGCGGTCGGGTGCGGTCGTCCTCAGGCGATCGACGTTGACGATTCCTCGATACCGTATCGCTTCATCATTGAACATCGGGGCTGGCCTGCGCCTTTCAAGTGGCCGCGCGTGACCGAGTTTGCGATCGGCAGCGACGCGGACGAGTTGTTGTGGCAGCTCGAATCGGTGGATCCGGCGGGTGAACCGGCGCGGAGGCTGGCGTTTATCTACGGTCGGGTGCCGCCGGGCTTTTCCCAGGTTCACCCCAAGGATTCCGTGCCGCCCAAGGCTTTGGAGCCGGGTCGATCCTATTATGTCGGGGCGACGGGGCCGGGCGACGATGCGGTGTATCGGATGGTCTTCGCACTCTCGATCAGCCCGGAAGAGGCTGCTCGCGATTTGCCGCCGTTGCCTCGTTAGAGCCTTTTAGAGCATTTTAGCGTTGAGCGTGCATGCTCCGTTGTAGCGTCGGCCCCCCAGTCGACGCCCCCCTTTTCCTTATAGTGCCACACTCGATCGCGGCTGTAGGTTAACAGGTCGATCTTGCCGGTTGCGATGCAACATCTGCGCCTTGCGCGGTGTTGGTGGCGCGCCGGCGAGCATTCCTTCTACCTGAAATTCACAGGCTGTTTCAATTTTAATCCTATTGCCAATCAGCATTTATGCGGCGCGCGGATTTTTGTTGAAGCGAGGATTAGCACAATTGGCACGGCCCGTGCCTATGCAAGGTTCGCGTCGTACTCGGATAGCGAGTGCGCGGAGTCAATGTCCATGCTGAGAGAACGAGACAATTTTGATGCAACGAAGGAGCCCGCCGGTGACAGGCGTATGGCACTTCCGGATTGTAGTCGGCTCGGGGCCGATATCCGCAGCGCGGCCAAGGTCGCGGCATTGTTGCATCTTGTCCGGTCGGCAGGAGGCCGACTGGATTCGGACGCGGCGTTGGAAACGCCGCGGGTGTTAGCGGGTGGATGACCCATGATCTACGGACTGTGGCAATCTGCTGCAGGTTTGCAGGCCCAGGAATACCGCCAGGCCATTATCGCAAACAATCTCGCGAATGCCGAGACACCCGGCTTCAAGGCTGATCGTGTTGCTTTTCAGGAGCGACTCAACGCGGCGACGGCCGGAGGCGATTTGCGTACCAGCCACCCGGTGTTGGATGCGATGACCGGCGGGTTGTTTGAGACGCCCGTCTATACGGACTTCGCCCAGGGCAGCCTGATTCCCTCCAATAGCGACCTCGATGTTGCCCTTGACGGCGAGGGTTTCCTTGTCGTTCAGACGCCTGACGGTGCGCGCTATACGCGTGACGGCCGCATGATGATGGATGCCGGGGGCATGTTGGTCCACGCGGTCACGGGCGGCGCCATGCTGGATGGCGAAGGGCAGCCTATTTTTCTTGATCCGTCTATCACGGAGTCAATCAAGATCGACCAGAGCGGCCGGATTAGTCAGGGCCGAATCTCTGCCGGCACGCTTGGCATGGTCGGTTTTTCAGATATTCAGAAACTTGAGAAGGTGGGGAAGGACCTTTACGCGGCGGAGGGTGTGAAGCCCGTCAAGGCGAATCCCACCGTCAAACAGAATGCATATGAGGCGTCCGGCGTCGAGCCGATCTCCGCGCTTGTCGAGATGATCGCAGCGGCCCGGGCTTATGAATCGAATGCCAGGATGATCTCGTTGCAGGACGAGTCGCTTGGGCGAATGGTGAGTGAACTTGGTCGAATTGGTTAGGACTCAAGCGGCGTAGCGTAAGAAACGGGAAGCATCGTTTATGGGTATTCAGGCATTACACACGGCCGCGACCGGCATGAAGGCGTTGGACTTCAAGCTCAATGTTGTGGCGAACAACCTGGCCAATATCGAGACCGTTGCGTTTAAGCGTTCCCGACCGAACTTCGAGGACTTGTTGTATCAGACGCTTGAAGAGCCGGGCCTTCGCAATGGCCTTGACCAGCCGGTTCCCACGGGCAAACAAGTCGGGCTCGGCGTCAAGATTTCGGGTACGCAGCTCAACTTCGAGCAAGGCGCGTTGGACAATACCGGTTTGCAATACGACCTTGCCGTCGAGGGTGATGGGTTCTTTCAGATTCAGGCGATGATCGAAGGTTCGGAGCAGACCGTCTATACGCGTGCGGGTAACTTCACGCTGAATGCCAACGGCGAGTTGGTGCTAGCGAACAGCATCGGATCACGCTTGGAACCGGCGATTACGATTCCACAAGACGCCGTGACCGTGCAGATTTCTCAGACGGGTTTGGTATCGGTTCGCACGAGTGCCGCGACGGCTTTTTCGGATGTGGGTCAGATCGAGCTTGCGCGGTTCATCAATCCGGCCGGACTTACACAACTCGCGAACAATTTGTACCAACTGAATGATGCGACGGGTCCGGCCGTGACCGGCAACCCAAACCAGAACGGCCTGGGAACACTGGCTCAGGGCCATCTCGAACTATCCAACGTGGACCCGGTCCGCGAACTTGTTGAACTCATTCGTACACAGCGTTCCTTCGAGCTGAATTCGCAGTCGATCCAGAGCGCCGATCAGACCATGCAGACAGTGAATAACCTGAGGAGGTAGTCCCAGTAACACTGTTAGTGTAGAGACGGCGGAGACGTCATAATGAAGCGAACACAACATGGATGTTGGACTTCGGCTTTGCTCGCTGTCGCGGTGATGACCGTGCCGTCGCCGGCCGTTCGCGCTGATGAAATCCGCGTATGGCCCACGGCGGTTGTTCAGGCGGATTCCGTATTGCTGGCCGATGTTGCCGACCTCAGGGGATTCGATCCCTCCATTCAATCTCAATTGGGTAGTCTTGTGGTTCATGCCGCGCCGCGATCAGGCGGCGAGGTGTTGGTGCGTCTGAGTGACATCCGCGGGGCACTCTTCGATGCGGACGCGAACATGGCGTCCATCCGTATTTTCGGTTCTTCGCGATGCAAGGTCTTACGGCCGAAACCGCCACGTGAATCAGATGTCCTGCCGATACCGGCGCGAAAAGAGGCGCCTATTCGTAAAGTAGAACTGGATTCGAGAGGTAAGCCGGCTCCTTCCGGCACGCTCGAGTCCGCCATTCGACGGTTTATTGCCGCACGCGTGCCAATGCGTGACGCCAGGGTCGAGATTCGGTTTAGCCCGGCAAACGAGCGTGATCTTGCCCTGAGCGACACTGAGTTTCAATTCGAGATTCGCGCGAGGTCGAATCGCGGCATCGGCTTGCTGAGTTTTGATGTGAGTCTCGTGCGCGACGGGCGGGTGGAACGTACTTCGCCGATCGTCGCCGAGGTGTCGCTCGTGAAGGATGTGGTCGTTGCGAGGCGGCCGATCAATCGCGGGAAGACGATCGAGGGACGAGACCTGCGGCTTGAAGAGCGGCGATTCTCCAGGATTGAGGACATCGGCATCACGGAGCTCGAGGCTGCCGTAGGGCAGGAGAGTCGGCAATTTGTCAAAGCGGGTTCGATGCTTCACGTCAAGCAGGTGCAGGCAAAACCACTCGTGACGCGTGGTCAGCGTGTCACGATCTGGAGTCGCAACGGCGGCTTGGTCATCAAGACGACCGGCAAGGCGCAGCGGGCCGGCGCACTTGGCGAGACTATCGAAGTTCGTCGCGACGGCGCAAAGCGAAGACAGGATCTCATCGAAGCCGTCATCACGGGGCCCGGTACCGTGACGCTGGCGGAAACAAAATTGGCTATCAGCCATTAGATAGGAGTTTGTGTCGTGAGGATGGCACTCGTCATATTGGTGTTGGGGCTTTGCCCGGTGAGTTGGGTGTTGGGACAGAGTTCTTCTCTCTTCCTTGCCGAGCAGATACAGCAGGCTGCCGCGCTGGCCGCTTCCACGCAGCCGAGCAGTAACGGCGCGCTCCGCGCGAATGCGGGTGCTGCCCAGCCGGCGGGGATCAACCATAACATCGTGCTGGCCGGATCATCTTTGACGGCGGTCCGACTTGCGGAGCCTCGCATTATCAAGGTTCACGATCATATCGGCGTCATCGTGCGGCACCGATTGAATCGCCAGAGCAACGCGAAAATGGAGCAGGAGAGCGATTGGGACGCCAAGGCCAAGCTCGCCGCCTGGTTTCGCATCCACGACCAAAAGTGGACGCAACAGGGCCTTCGGGCGGGCACGCCGGAAGTTGACTTCACGACTAAGAACGCGATGGAGAACGAGGGGAAGTCGGATCGTAAGGACATATTCGAGACTCGTCTGATGGCGGAGGTGATTGACGTGAAGCCGAATGGCAACCTCGTCATTTTCGCCACTTCGGAAATTGAGTTCGACAACGATTTGCAGGTTCTCGCTCTGACGGGCGAGTGTCACAAGGACAACATCTCTGCCGACGGCACCGTCACGAGTGACAGGATTGCGAACCTACGTGTCAAGACACAGAACGAAGGGACGGTCAGGGATGCCACCAAGCGTGGCTGGTTGAAGAAGTTTCTCGACGGCGTGAAGCCGTTCTGAGAGTGTGAATATGCGTGATTCAGTGAAAAGACAACTTGAGACTGTGGCACAGGCATTCCGCCTGTGCTTCTCCACCGGCGAGACGCCGGTGCCACAGTTTTCTTGGCGCTCCCGGCGGAAGTTCGTTTTCACGGCGGTTTTGTTCTTCGTGCTATTGTGCGTAGGCGCTTCGCCGGTTCTGGCGACGCGCATCTCGGATGTTACGCACCTCAAGGGGCGAAGAGAGAACCAACTTGTCGGGTACGGCCTCGTGATTGGACTTGGGGGTACCGGGGACGGCGGGAAGTATCTCCCATCCATTCTTCAGTTGCAGGCGATGCTCGACAAGTTCGAGATTCCCGTGCCGGTGGGCGCGCTGAAAGACACGAAGAACATTGCCATTGTCATGCTCCAGGCGACCATTCCTGAAAACGGCGTGCGAGAGGGGGACCGAATTGACGTGCGTGTCAACTCCGTTGGCGCCGCGAAGAGTCTGATCGGGGGGCATCTTGTCACGACGCCGCTTCAGAGTTTGGCATTGAACCGCGTGTTCGCCTTTGCGGCAGGGCCGGTTCTACTGACCGATCCAAAGATCAAGACGAGCGGGACGATCCTCCAAGGCGCGACGATGGAGGCGGACATCATTCACAACTACATCAGCGAGGATTGGCGGATCACGCTGGTGTTGGAGGATGTTCACGCCAGCCATGCGCTTGCGTCGGTCATTGCCCAGGTGGTCAACGAGAACGCCTCGGAGATCGGGCAGATCAGGCAGATCGCCGACGCGATCGGCCCCAAGAATGTCGTCATCACGATTCCGGAGTTGGAGCGGGGCAACCCGACGGAGTTCATTGCTCGGATTGAGGAGACTGAGCTTCTGGTTCCCGCCGGCGAGGCGAGGATCGTGATCAATCGGAAGACGAAGACGATTGCCATTGGCGAGGGGGTGGAGATCGGTCCGGCCGTGATTTCGCACAAGGGTATGTCGATCATGACGACGCAGCCCCCGCGCAAGCCCACGCCGGAAGATCCTCAGGTGGAGGAGCGTTTCGCGGTTCCGATCGAGTCGCCCAGACGGAGCAATACCGGCACGCGATTGCAGGAGTTGGTGGATTCGCTGAATCAGCTCAACGTGCCGTCGGAAGACATCATCGAGATTGTGGAGAATCTGTACCGCCTCGGCAAGATTCGGGGCAAGTTGGTCATTGTGGAATGAATGACATGTTTGCGACGAGCGCAACATCACTGTCCGCAACGCGTTGTTCTTCGCCCTTTGCCGGGGCCGGAGAAGCGGCGTCACAACTCCAGGGTGAAGCCATGAACGCGCAACTAGCGGTGCAGGCTCAACAGCTCGCGAAGAGTCCGGGGGATCGTGATGAGCTTTCGCGGCAGGCGGTCGGTGAATTCGTCGGCAATGTCTTTTATGGAACGCTGCTTCGCCAGATTCAGGAATCGAAGTTGAAGGGGGAGTATATGCACGGCGGCCGCGGCGAAGAGGTGTTTCGCGGACAGCTCAACCAGGAGTTGGCCCAGCGGATGGGGAGAGCCAAGAACGATCCGATTGCCACCAAGTTGTATGAGTCCATCCAGCGCGGCTTGCCGGGCGGGAAGACGCAGCAGTCGGAAGGCATGGAGTACGTAGCCTGATGAACCAAAACGTCGTGACCATGTTGACTGGCGAACTCGCCGAATTGATCAAGCGATTGATCAACATCCAGATTGCGCTGCGGGCTGTTGTCCAGGAAAAGCTGGAAGCCATGCGGCGTTCGGATACCGACGCGATGCTCCGAGCCGCCAGGCGCGAGGGTGATATGGCGGCGGAAGTGACAGCGCTCGACGAGAAGCGTGTTGACGTTGTTTCGAGGTTGTGTACTGCGTTGGAGATGCCGGTCGTACACGCAAAAAGGGCCGTTTCTCTTCGCGCGTTAAGCGAACTTCTCGATCCGGCCTCCTCCAGGATTCTGGCGAATCTGGCGAATCGCCTTCGGGAAGAGATGTTGAAACTCGCGGAGGCGAACAGGGTCGTCGAGTTGGTCAGCCGCGAGATGCTGGCTTATTTCAAGACGCTTTTTTCCGCCATGGTGCAGGATGAAGAAGATGCATCGACGTACTCGTCCGCCGGCGAAGTAGGGCCGACAGCGGGTGCGAGGGTGTTGGACGCGATAGGGTAGGCAAATGGGACTTACATCCGCATTGGGTATTGGAAGGTCGGCGTTATCCGCGTATCAGGCGGCGTTGCAGGTTGTTGGCAATAATATTGCGAACGTCGGGACGCCGGGCTACACGCGAAACACCGCCAACCTCAGCGCGATTGCAGGCTCCAGCCTTCGAGCGGGTCAGCTTGGCAGCGGCGTGTATTTGAGCGGGATTCGGCGCGGCGTGAGCGAGTCGATCAACGCGCGATTGCGAGACGCTTCTTCGGATGTGCTCTCGGCCTCTTCCGAGCAGGCAACGCTCGACCGCCTCGAGGGCATATTGGATCCGTTTGGCGAGAACAATCTGGGCACGCTGATGTCTCAGTTCTTCGAGTCGCTGAGCGACTTGCAGAACAATCCCGAAAACTATGCCACGCGCGGGATCGTCGTCAACACCGCACAGACGCTTACGCAGCGCATCCGCGACATCCATCAGGATATTCTCAGTGTTCACGCCGATCTCAATGCCGAGATTGTAAGCTCGGTGGCACGTGCCAACGATCTGGCCACACAGATTGCTGATCTCAACACACGGATTACGACCGCCGAAGCCGGTTCCGGCGGTGTGCAAGCGTCGTCGCTCCGCGACCAGCGCGATCAGGTGCTTGCCGAGCTGTCGGAGATCCTCTCCATTACGATCCGCGAACAGCCTTCCGGCGCGATGAACGTGTATGTTGGTAATGAATCACTCATTCAGTTTGGACAGTCGTTCGGCCTGACGACCTCCAGCGAGATTGGCGCCGACGGCCTCAGCCGCGTTTCGGTCCGTCTCGCGATCAACAACGGACCGGTGACGCCGTCGAGTGGCCAAATCGAGGGGCTCATCACTTCACGCGATAGTCATATCGGGTCGCAGTTGTCGCGCCTCGACACCTTGGCGACGGGCCTCATGCGTGAGCTCAACAAGATTCATGCCGGCGGCAAGGGGCTCAAAGGATTTACCGATCTCATCGGCGTTGAGGCGGTTTGGGATCCCACGCTGGCGCTCTCAGACACGGATAACGGGATTGCGTTCCCGCCGGAGACCGGTTCGTTCTTCATCGACGTGAAGGATGCCGCGACCGGTGCGACTATTCGCACTCAGATCAACATCGACCTTGACGGAATCGGCACGGACTCGACGCTGAACTCCGTTGCCGCTGATATTACCGCGAATGTTCCGAATGTTACGGCCACGGTGTTGTCGGACGGGCGTCTTCAGATCACCGCGGCCAACGGGTACGAATTTAGTTTTGCCGACGACACGTCGGGCTTCCTCGCGGCGATGGGCGTCAATACGTTCTTTACCGGAGAGAACAGTCTTGACATTAATGTCAACTCGTTGATTTCCGGCGATCCGCTGCTGTTGGCCGCGGGGCAATCGGATGTCGAGGGTGACGGCACGAACGCGACGGCCATGGCGAGTCTTCAGGACCAAGCCGCGGTTACTCTCGGCGGCGTTTCCCTGAATGAGTACTACACGACGACGATGGCCGACGTGGCTGTCCGGCTTTCCGGCGCGAAGACCGCGTACCAGGCAAGCTCGGTTATTTTCGATTCCCTGACGGTACAGCGGGAGAGTATCTCGGGCGTCAACCTCGACGAGGAGGCTGTCGCGATGATTTCGTATCAGCGGGCGTATCAGGGGGCCGCTCGATACATGACGGTTGTGGATGAAATGCTTCAGACGTTGTTGTCATTGGTTCGCTAGCACGTGAATGCGGCCGTGGCGCCGCAGTATGAATCTCGCGGCCAATGCCGCACTGTGAGAAATCGGAAAATGGCTGTTTCAGTTGGAAATCTGTCTCGCGTGTCGAATAGTCTTCGGACCTACGCGGCTTTGTCGCAGCTCCGGATGAACTCCATGCGGGTGTTCCAGCAAGAGCAGCGACTCTCGAGTGGTCGGAGTCTACTCTCAGCCAGCGAAGATCCCGTGATGGCGGAGAAGATCGCCCGACTCTCACAGTCCCAGGAAACCCAACAGCAGATTCTCAGTAACCTTCAACACGCCGACAACAATCTTACCGCCGCGGACAGCGCGATCACGGAGATCAGCGATTTACTGATAGATGCCGCGCGGATTGCAAGTGAACAGGCGGGCAGTTTCCAGAGTGCCGAGGAGCGAGCATCGCAGGCGGTCATTCTTGACAGCATTATCGAGCAGCTGAAGAACGTCGGGAACCGCCAGTTCCAAGGTCTGTATCTGTTTGGCGGTCGTGGCGTCCGTGAGGCGCCGCTCGATTCGGTATTGGGGCGCGTCACGGCCGCAGGTGATGTCGGTTCGCGAACGACGCTTGTCGATCCCGGCTACGCCCAGGCATACAACGTGACTGTTTCCCAGTTGCTGGGGCTGAATGACTCCGTCTCCGGCGGATACGCGAACTTCGACGTGCAACTTGCGGTCGACGGCAGGCTGAGTGAATTGAACGGCGCTACGAACGCAGGCATCCGCTTGGGCCGCCTTTCCGTTACGGACGGCGCGACCAATTTCGAGGTCGATTTCACCGGCGCGGAAACGCTTACGGATGTAATTGCCCGATTCAATAATGATGCTCTTGCCGCGGGGAGTTCTCTCACGTTGGGAATCAATCCCGCGGATGGCGCGACCTTGCGGGTGACGAACGGCGGCCCCAATGCGATTCAGATCGACGACATTGCTCAGGGCACCATTGCCGCCGACCTCGGCATCAAGAAGAGTGCCGGTGCGGGATTGAACATCGACGGGGACGATCTCGATCGCCGGATCACGCTGACGACGAAAATCAGCGATCTTTCTCCCGGCGGGATCATCTTGCCGAACGGCATTGTGATTACGAATGGGCAACTGTCCTCCACGGTGACGTTTGGTGGCGCGGCGACGGTTCAAGATGTTCTGAACAAGATTAACGCTTCCGCCGTCGGAGTCCGTGCAAGCATCAGCGCGAACGGGGATGCAATCGAGATTGAAAATCTCGTTGCCGGAACGCCGCTTGTCATTGGTGAAAACGGCGGGTCCGACGCCGAGACTCTGGGCATCAAGACGCTGGATTCATCCGTGTCGCTCTCTCGCCTCAACGGATATCGCGGCATCCATCCAGTTACCGGTAATGACATCAGTATTACAGATTCAAACTCCATTACGTTCGAGGTGGATCTGAGCAATGTTTCGACGGTGGGTGACGCGATCAGTGCGATCAATGCCGCCGCTACGGCAGCCGGCTCAGGCGTGCGGGCGCAGACGTCAAATGGCGGGGCCGGATTCCGCCTGATCGAAACGGGCGCTCCAGGCGCCGGTTCGATCTCGGTGGACGCGGTGAATCTGTCGCCGGTTGCGGACGAACTCGGCATTCGCAAGACCGGTTCGGCGACTATTCTCGAAGGCGATAACGTCGGCGAGTTCTATCAGGACGGTGTCTTCAGCGCTCTTTACAGATTGCGGGATGCCCTGGCCTCCGACAATTCTTCCGAGATTACAGAAGCCGGCAGCCAGATAAATACATTGCAAAAGTCGGTCATTGCCGAGCAGGGCCAGATTGGCTCTCGCGCACAGGCGGTTCGCTCGCGATTTCTACAGACCGAAAGCGCGGTCGATGCCACGGACATCCTGCTTTCTGAGATGCGGGATGTTGACTATACGGAAGCGGTTACGAAATTTCAGCAGGCCCAGACCGCCTTGCAGGCGAGTTTGCTGACAGGATCACAGTCGTTGAATTTGTCGTTATTGGATTTTTTGAGTTGAATCTTTCGCTGTTTGGTTTTCTGCGATGAATGGACGCATCGCGGCAGCGAAAGATTATCGATTGACGGATCGTTTGAAAGGAACACCACCGGCTCGGCGTTGCTTGATTGAAACGAGCTCGGGTATTACCGGCGACGATCCTGAAGAGTTGGTCGCACGACGGCGACAGGGAGGCTAGGTCATGATTATTGAGACTTCACGGTTCGGAGGAATCGAGGTTGACGACCAACGGTTCTTGAGTTTTCCA
>CAZTAR010000027.1:0-13926 GCA_964611695.1 uncultured Planctomycetaceae bacterium
CAGTGGAGGCGGCGCGGCTTCTTCGGCGGAAAGCCTCGTCATCACGGTATCGAAGCGCTCGCCGTTGGATACACCAGGTGACGAAGAATACAAAAGGCATCGCGACGAGCAACGCCCAGGTGCGCGGGCTGAGCCGGACGGATTGGTCGGCCAGGACTTTCGCGGGGTCGGTCAAATTCGCGAGGAGACCATCGGTCGTTTCAGAGAGCGGCGCCAACACGCCGGATTGCACGCCGCCGCTTTGCAGGTTCGACAGGACGAGCCGCTCGGCGGGGTTCACGGTCAGTGGGATCGGCTTGCTCCAGTCGGTTTCGAACCGGCCTGTTTCCGCGATAAAGTAACTCATCGGAATTGGTGGGATCTCGGTCACGTCTTCGCGGAGTGCCCGAATCGTCTGTGTGAATCGCTTGCGATTCTGTTTGATCTCACCGGCGAGAGATTCTCCGGAGACTTCAAAATCCCGCGTGAGCGCTTCGACCTGATCCAGCCTCGGCGCGCTGAGGCGCTCCAGGCCTGGGCCGCTGATGTCGATGGTCAGTGTGATTGGATCGCCGACGGGCACTTCGGTCGGCTTGGCCCGGGTGCGGATCGTATAGGTTCCGATCGCGCCGTTGAAGTCCGGCGGTCGGCCTTTCGACGGGACGGAGAGAACCGAGAGCTTGGGCTTCTCCGCTGTCGCACGGAGGCGCCGTGTGCCGTCAAGCGTCAGATTACCGAACCAATCACGACCGAGCCGCCGCGGATAGTTGTAGGCGAAGGCGACGTCGCCGAAGTCGAATTCGCCGGGCGTCTTCGCGTACACGACGGTCTTGAGACCGTACACGTAGTATGGTTTGCGAGCGCCGTCTTCATCCTTGTGGGTGGCCCGGCGCATGGAGGGATTGGCGATGTCCACATCCGCCAGCGCGCCGAGCGAGATTGCATCGGTATTGAGTAGCGATCCGCTCCACATCGATTCGATGTTGAGCGTGCCGACGTCGGTTTGCGAAAAGGGCTGGACCCAGACTTCGAGCGTTAACTCGACCGGCTGCCCGACGTAGATCGTTTCGTAAGGGCATTTGATCTTGCAGAGCAGTAGCGAGCCCGAAGTGTCTTTGGCCACGGTGATGGGAAACTGCTGGGTGTGGGACACACGGCCCCGGCTTTCGACACTGAAAGGCGGGACTACAAGCCGCCCGACCCGCAAGGGCCGAACGTAATAGCGGTATACGGCGTCGACACTTTCCGATCGACGGCCGTTGATAATGGAAGTACGGTGTCCGGTCTTAACGGGGTTGCCGGGATCGGGCGTGATCTTGAAATCCTGGGTGACCGGCGGGATCGGTTCGACCCTCCCCGGCATGTTTGAAACGGTGACTTCGATGATGATGGCTTCTCCGACGAATGCCTCGTCAGCGGAGATTTGAGCGCGGACCGATTGCGCGCGAGCTTGTGCGGCTATGCAAAAGAAAGCTGTCAGGGCAAAGGCGAGTGTGATTTTCGAGGCCACTTTATTGTTTCCTGGCGCAACCGAATTTCGGCACCGGCGTCCCGCCGGTGATTCCACCGGCGAGACGCCGGTGCCACAGTCTTCCTTCAATGTCGAAGATGAGCTCAGCAACAGTGGCTCAGAAGGCATCTTTACCAGTCCTTGTCCGGTCGTGATAGGCCCTGTCGTCGCATTTCCTTTTCGCGTTTCGCCTCGCGTCGTTTGCGTTCGGAGTCTCTGGCCTCTTGTAGCTTGGCCTCGGCTTCTTCTCGTGGCATGACCTTCCGCTCTTTTCCTTGGTCGCAGTCCTGCTTGCCCTCTTGCTTGCGCTCGTCAGGCTGTTCGCCTTGTTGCTGCTTTTTCTGCTTACCCTTCTTGCCCTCTTCCGACTTGTCCTTTTGCTTGTCGCCTTGCTGCTTTTGGTCTTGCTGTTCTTCCTTGTCCTCTCCCTGTTGACCCTGCTGCTGCTTGTCTTGCGGCTGCGAAGTGGGTTGGGAGGTCGGCTGCTGTTGATCGGGCTGCGATGTCGGTGGCTGTTGCTCGTCCGGTTGGGACGTGGGCTGATCTTGTTTCTGTTCTTGTTCCTGCTGTTTTTGCGCTTCGAGTTTCTTTTGGAGGAAGGCCATCAGTCGTTCGGCCAGCGCACTGTTTTTCTTGGCATCGACATCCTCCGGCGCGACTTGAAGGGCGTCCTGATAGAATCGAATCGCGCGGGAGAGTTCGTTCACGGCCTCTTCTAGGTTCTCTCGGTTGTCGATTGCCGAAGCGTGCTCGCATCGACCGAGGTTATATTTTGCCTTCGCTTCCATTTCAGGCCGACCCGGTTTGATGGCGTTCTGAAACGCGGCCGACGCCTTGGCGAACTCGCCCTGGCGATACAACGCCAAGCCGCGATTGTACGCCACTTCCGGGGAATCCGGCAGTTGCTCGGCCGCCTTGTCATAGGCCGTGAGTGCTTCGGCGAATCGATTCTCGGAGAGAAGACGATTGCCCTCCCGTACAAGCTCCGCGCCGGAAAGGGAAGCATCATCGCCAGCGGAAACCGGCGTGAGGATGAACATCCACGAGGCCACACACGCGATAACCGTGATGCTACTTTTTCGCACTCTCACGATCCTACGCCTCCAACGAGTTCACCATCCCATATGGCCGTCAACTTGTGCCACTGGCAGCTTGTCTGCCAGTGCTGGGTTGGTCTTCCCACCGGCAGCTTGTCTGCCAGAGCTGGTTCGTTCGGCCGTTACACTGGCGGGCGAGCCGCCAGTGGCACCCACGCGCGAGCTTGTCCTTCCAGTTTCGGCCTTCTGCGGCCGATGGAGGTTGCGATTGACTGACCTTTCTTGAGGTCGAGCGATGACCGCTCCCTTACTGTCGCGGCTCTGATCTGCGCCGCTCGGCTACCAGCGTCTCCAGCATGAGCAATACCAGGGCGACCGCCGCGAACCAATGGAATCTGGCGTAGTGCCGTTTCTCTTGGCGTTGTTCCATCGAGCGTTTCTCCATGGGCGCGAGTTTCTCCGAATACACCCATTCGAGCGTCCGTTGTGTGGGCGTGACCTGCCCACTGGGGTGGTACTCGCCGCCGCCCGCTCGGGCGATCTCTCCGAGTTTGGCAGGATCCATCTTCGACCACAATTGCTGCCCTTCGTGCATCAAATAGGTCCGCTTGCCGTCCTCATTTAACGGGATGAGGCCGCCTTGATCATTGTCGCCGATGCCGATTGCATAGATGACTGCCCCTCGACCGTGCGCCAACTTCGCCTGTTCGACCGCCGTGTCGCCATGGTCCTCGCCGTCGGTCAACAGAAGGATGGCCCGCTGACGGCGCCCACCACTGCCAAAGGCCTTGTCGGCGGCTTCAATGGCTCGCCCGAGGTCCGTTCCGCCTTTCGGAGCGCTATGTATTCCCACGTCGTCCAGTGCCAGGCGGAAGAAATCATAATCATCCGTCAGGGGGCAGGCCAACTGTGCTCGACCGGCGAACGTGACAAGGCCGATCATCCCGCCGCCTAGATGATCCGTCAAAAGCTTGATGTCGTCCTTCGCCCGGTCGAGGCGCGACATGCCAGCGTCCTCGGCGAGCATGCTCTTCGATACGTCGAGACAGACAATCAGATCGAGTTGCCTTTGCTGAAGATCGGCCCAATAGGTTCCCCATCGCGGGCCGATCATTGCGATCACGATTGAGACCATCGCCGCCAGCATGAGCGACGCCTTGAGGTATTGTCGTGCCGGGCTGGCGTTCGGCATCAAGTGGCCCAACAGCTTCGCGGAGGCGAACAACCGCAGCGTGCGTTGTTTCATCGTGAACCCGTACACGAAGACCAGGCCGCATCCTACGACCAGTAGGAGCCACTTGAGGTGTTCGATGTTGTCGATGTGTAGGTTGGGCATTTCTTTATTAGCTGTCAGCTTTCAGCTATTAGCTATATAGTTGTTTGCTATTCATCATTCCTTGATCGCCGGTATTTGTCTTATGTCTCAGGGTATCCTTCTGAATCTTGTGTTTGCTAGGACGATTTCCAGGGTCAACACTACCAGTACAATCATGAGAATCGGCGGCAGTCGCAGGGGCCGAGTTTGAACCCGGCGACTTCCCATCGCCAATCAAACCATCGATAGGCCAATTCCTCGTAATGATACAAACGCGTCTCGTCAATCACACTGCGTTCCAGTTGATCGATTTCAGCGTAGATGCGTCGGAGTGAGTCCGCGTCGCGGGCGCGGAAATACTTTCCGCCGGTCATGTCCGCGACTTTCTTCAGACCCTCCTCATCGATGCGCGTGGGGGTGCGACTGGGGAAGAAAGAACCGAAAATAGAACCACCGCGCGGGGCTTCGTAATCCGGCGCCGCGCCGATCGTATAGACCTTGACACCCAACGCGGCCGCCACCTCCGCGGCTTCTTCCGGCGTAAACTTGCCGGCCGTCTGATCACCATCCGTGAGGAGGATGATGATCCGATTTTTGATTTGGAAGGACGCCTGTTTGGCGAAACGCCGGCCGATGTTGCGAATCCGCTCAACGGCCAGGAGCAACGCGTCGCCGATCGCGGTCAATCCCTCTTCTTCGCTTTGATAGGGTTCGATTTTCTCAAGCGCGCGCAGAAGATGTCCATGATCGCGGGTCAGGGGGCATTCCGTGTCGGCAAAGGTTCCGAACGCAATCAGGCCGATCAAGTCGTCGGGCCTTCCTTGGAGTGCGTCATCATCACCTTGGACGAACGCCTGCACAACATCCTTGACCGCGTCGATGCGGCGCAATTGCTGTCCCTGCGCGTCTGCGAGGTCGGGTTGCTTCATGCTGCCGGATCGGTCGACGACCAATTGGATGGCGATGCCCTCCGTGGAAACGCGCGTTTCTTCGTCGGCCTCTTGCGGGCGTGCAATCGCCAACACCAGCAAAGCGACGGCCACAGTGCGCAACGCCGGGATGACATACCTGGCACGAAGCGACCACGACCGCCCTGAAGACGCCAATCGGGCAACGCCTGAAAAACTGATCGCCGCCCTGCGTTTGGGGCTGAACCACGCCCACCAGATCACCGGCAGGAACAACAGCCCACACAGAAGCCAAGGGTTTCCAAGGACGATCACAACGGTTCCCCCTGTTGAACGGGCACGGCGACGGGGGCTCGACCGGGCTGCGCGTCGCGTTGGGCGGTCTCAATGACGAACTCCCTCGCCGTCGCCTGCACCCAATCAATCTCGTCGGACTCAGGTCTGTGGCGTGCGTACTTGACCGGATCGCATGCGGAGACAAACCGCTGTAATACCTCTTTGTGATGCGCGTCAAACATCGCGGAAAACTGAAGCGTCCTGATGAACTCCTCGCTGGTCTGCTCGCCCGCCATCAGGCCGAAGCGAAGCTCGATGTATCGCCGGAGCAGGGCATTGATGCGGTAGTAGAACTCCTGGATTCGCCCCTTGCCGATCAGGTCTTCAGCGGCCAGCTTTTCCAACTCCGCCAGGGCCCATTGGTGAGGGATGATCCGCCTCGCCATTTGCAGCTTCACCGCCTGTTCCTTCCCTCTGCGACGCCACCATCTTGCCCCCAGGGCGATTGCCACGATCGCGGCAAGCACGCCCAGCGTCCAAAGCAGCAGTCGATAACGACGGGCGAGCGGCAGGGTCATCGGGCCTTTGATGTCCGCCAGACCCGCGCGGACCGTGACTGGAATTGGGCCGGTGGAGACGGTGTCCTCATACATGGCGTGGGAGCCGTCGGCCTTTTCACGAGGGTCGGCGAATGAAACAGAGATCGGAGGAACCTCGAGTTCGCCTGAGAGGATGGTGTCCAACGTATAGACACGCGATCGTGTTTCCTTGAAGTCGTCCTCCTGTGGCTCGTCATCCACAAACCCTGCGACACCAAACGAGCCGAGTGTTTCGCCCAACTCCGGCATCGTGACTTCGACGCCGATTTCCGCCTCAATGGCGATGGTCATCTTGATTTGGTCTGGGACCGCTACATCGGTTCGATCGATCGTGACGCGCAAGGCGACGGGGCCGGTTTCAGCAGTACGTTCTGCGTTTGTGACCGGTTGGGAGGTTGCCGTGTTGTTTTCGGTTGATCGGTTGCAGGCGGTGCTGAGGCTGAGAGTGGAAGCAACAAGTGTCAGACCTGCCAGGAACGTAAGGCGGGCAATCGCGGCGGGCGCAAACCGTTCACACTTGCCGTGTGTAGTCAATCGACGAACTCGCCTAGATGTTTTGTGCCGACTTTTCATTTCAGAATCGGACAGACTCCTACAGTAGTTTGTATCTTCGCGTAGCGGCCGACGCCCCTGTCGGCCGTGGCAAACGTTGGTAATCAACAGCCGACACGCGGGTCGGCCGCTACGCTCTTTCGAAAGAATCTCTACAACCTTGCCTCTCTTGCTCTGAAGAATCTTGTCAACGGCTCAACAAACGACTCCCCTGTCGTCAGGCTGATCGCGTCGGCCTTCAATCGCCGGAATAGTTGGGTCCTCGACTCCGCGGCGCCGCGTGCGGTCTGAAGGTACTCTTCGCGAAAAGACCGGGAAGAAGTGTCGATGGTCCTCAGTTCGCCGGTCTCGTTGTCTATGAGGTCGATGAATCTCACCGGCGGCATTTCCACTTCGCGAGGGTCCGTGATGACGATCGGAATCAAGTCGTGCCGACGCCGCGCCACGCGCATCTGCTTCTCGTAGTCTTCATCCTGAAAATCGCTGATGACGAACAGAACGGCCCGGCGCGTCGTCACGCGGCGGAAGTAGTCGAGTGCGCCCGCAAGATCGGTGCCTTTTCCGGTTGTCCGCATGGTGAGCAACTCGCGGATGACCCGCAAGACGTGGCGTGTGCCCTTCTCCGGCTTGACGTACTTCTCGATGCAATCGGAGAAGCCGATCAGCCCGACCTTGTCGTTGTTCTTGATCGCGCTAAACGCGAGTGTCGCGCCGACCTCCGCGGCGAGATCGCGTTTGAGTTGGCCGGAAGTGCCGAACCCGTGTGAGCCGCTCACGTCCACGAGGAGCATGACCGTCAACTCCCGCTCCTCGCGAAAGCGCTTGATGAACGGCCTGCCTTGCCTGGCGGTCACGTTCCAATCGATTCGACGAATATCGTCACCAGGCTGATACTCGTGAACCTCTTCGAACTCCATGCCTTGGCCCTTGAAGGTGGAGTGGTAGTGCCCTGCGAAAACATCGTTCGCAATATGCGACGTGCGGATATGAATCCGGCGTATCTTTTTCAGTACTTCTTTGGCTACCATGGCTCATGGAACGGGTATGTGATCGAGGATAGTTTTGAGGATCTGATCGCTGGTCTGCTCTTCGGCCTCTGCTTCGTAACTGATAATGATGCGGTGCCGTAGCACGGCGGGTGCCACGTCCTTCACGTCCTGTGGCGTGACAAAGCCGCGCCCGGCGAGGAACGCGCAGGCCTTGGCGCCGAGTGTCAGCATAATCGTAGCACGCGGCGATGCGCCGTATTGTATGAACCCTGCGAGATCGAGCTTGAATGCTGCCGGGTCGCGCGTTGCCGAGACGAGCGAGACGATGTAATCCTTGATCTTGTCGTCGATGTAAATCGCGTCGACTGCCTCCCGTGCCTTGGCGATATCCTCCGGCTTCATCACGGGGGTGATCGACGCCTCGGGCCTCGTCTGGGCCATCCGATCCAGGATCTGCCTTTCCTCCAACGGGCTCGGATACGAGACCGTCACCTTGAGCATGAACCGGTCGATCTGGGCTTCCGGCAGGGGATAGGTGCCTTCCTGCTCGATGGGGTTCTGCGTGGCCAACACGAGGAACGGTTCGGGCAGCGGATGGGTTTCATCACCGATCGTCACCTGGCGTTCCTGCATGGCTTCGAGCAGCGCGCTCTGTACCTTCGCAGGAGCGCGATTGATCTCGTCGGCGAGGATGATGTTGCTGAAGATCGGCCCCTTCTTCGTGGTGAACTGCCCCGTCTGGGGCTGGTAGATCAGCGTGCCGATCAGGTCCGCCGGCAAAAGGTCGGGCGTGAACTGGAGCCGCTTGAAGCCTGTGTCGATTCCGCGGGCCAGGCAGGAGACCGCCAGGGTCTTGGCTAGGCCAGGGACCCCTTCGAGGAGGATATGCCCGTTGGAGAGCAGGCCGATCATGAGGTGGTGCAGCATGTCCTCTTGCCCGACAATGACCCGGTGGATTTCATCTCTCAGCCTGGAGAACGGCTCACTTGCCGCTTTGATCAGCGGGCCGATGTTCTTTACGTCAAGTTGCGTCACTGGACATAACCCCTACTCAATAAGTCGGTTACGATTTCCGCACAATATTTCAACGAAAATCCCTTTTGTACAGACGGAAGCGTCGAGCTCAACCTGTCAAAAACCGCTCAAAAAATAAGCGAGAACACCCAACACGACAAGGTATCCCGAGGGGACTATACGCTTGGCGAACCAATCGGTTCGATGGGAGGCGCCTTCGGACGTCGGCCGAAGATCAGCAGGATCAGTAACAGGAGTAGTGATCCCAGAACCAGGCCATACGCCCATGAAAGAGACCGGCAATTCTCGTAGAAAGCAGGCGCCCATCGGCGAAGGACGTAGCCCAAACCGTCCGTTGAGAGGAGGCCGGCGATGGCGACGGTGGCGGCGTAGGGCATTTGTGTCCAGACGTGCTTCGACAAGTCGCACTCACTGGCAATCGAGGAGAGCACGGTCGTGTCGCTGATTGGCGAACAGTGATCCCCAAACACCGCCCCGGTCAGCACCGCGCCAACGGCTGCGTAAAACAACGGCAGTGCTTGGTCGGGCGGGAGTGGGCTCAGCAGGGTACCGGAAATCGGGATCACCACGGGACACAGGATGGCCATCGTGCCGTAGCTTGTCCCGGTCGCGAACGAGATGAAGCCGGCGGTCAGGAAAACCGCCAGCGGCAGGAGAGTCACCGAGAAGAATGCGCCTTCCGCTTCCTGTTCCAAGAGTGCGCAAGCCGCACCGCCGAGATTCAGCTCCTTGCCGCCTTGGGACAGCCCCCAGGCGAGAACCAGGATGATGCACGCGGTGAACATTCGCGCCATGCCGGAGACGGTCGCATCCATCGTTTCGGACAGCTTCAGCGGGCTCCATGTGACCGAGACGACGATGGCGACAATCGCCGCGGTGAGCGAACCATACACCAGCGCGGGATAGGAGTTCGCCGCGCCGATGATCTTGCCCAGACTGCCTGTGATGTTGCTCCACCCGCCCCATGACAAGGCAATGTTTTTTTCGACGCAATTCTGCCAACCGGTCCAGGCCAACAAACCGAACACCATGAATACCAACGTGGCGACGGGAACGGCCCCGAGCCACCATCCCTCGCCCGTCGGTGTCAACTCCGTGGCACTTGTTGTATCCTGTTGATTGCGAGCCGCAAGCGCCTTGGCCTCCGCCTTGCGCATGCTCCCGAAATCGCGACCGGTGATCGCGACCAGGAACACCATGACCAATGCCAAAAGCGCGTAAGTTCGATAGGGAATGCTCGCCCAGAAGGCCATCGTGCCGTCAATGCCCGCCAAGAACGCCGGTCGGCCGTCGCCCATGGCATCGAAGCCCGAATCGAGTTGGGTGATCTCATATGCCAGCCAGGTCCCGACGAAGATCGACGCGACAGGCGCGGCGGTCGAATCGACGATGTACGCCAACTTCTCACGGCTGAGGCGCAACCGGTCGAAAATCGGGCGCATGCTAGGACCGACGATCATCGCGTTCGCATAATCGTCGAAGAAGACCACGAGCCCTGCAAAGAAGCAACCGAGTTGCCCCTTCGATCGCGTTCTGACGCGGCGTGTTACCCGTGCGACCATGGCGCGCGTTCCGCCGTTGGCCTCGATCGTGCCGACCATGGCCCCGATGAAGAGCGTGAAGACGAGGATTTCCAGGTGGCCGAGATCCACAGCGGTGCCGGCGTCGTTCATCGGCGCCAGAACGCCGAACAGGTAATGATCGACGCCGTAGGTTACCCAGCCGATCGGGTTGTATTGACCGGCCATGCCTTGCATCATCGCGGCGGCGACGAGAATACCGGCCGCGAGGGCGACGAGCACCTGCCGCGTGAGTATCGCCAGGAGAATCGCGACCAACGCTGGAGCGATCGCGCGAATGAGGTCTCTAGTGACAAATGTGTGAGAGACAGAGGATGGCGTTGCGGTTGTGGTTAGGGTGGCTACTTCGCGCGGGCCAGCATCGCGGACCTCGGTGTTCTGCGTCGTCGTCAAGGGACGGGGCATCACGGGGGGGCGGTCGACCTGCTGCAACCCAAAACCTGCTGCGTCATCAGGTTGCTGCATGACGTCCGCTTCTTCCGGGACTGCCTGTGCCACTATCTTCACGCTTGGCTGTGGCGAAAACGCCAAAGACAGCGCACACGCCACCACAAGGACTGCGAGAAGTCGCCGCACCGAATGCGATGAGGATTGCTCAGACGGAAGTGTTGACCCGGTATTCACGGTTGGACTCTAATCAACCGATTGGGTCCAGTCAACGATTTCGCCCACTCCATGAGAAAGTTGCTGAGAAACACTCGCGCGGCTTACTCAAGTTGGAGACGCTTCGGAGGGTCGCACGAGACACCTGGGTACAAGTCTGGCTCAGCCAGTCGCGTGCCGTTGGCGTCCACCACAATACGTTCGTGGGCATCCTTCGGAAACCACGAACCGCCGGTCAGTACTTCCTGAATGGCCGGGATGATCTCTTCCGACAGCTCGCTTTTGAGCAGGAGGCCGCTGATGCCGGAGTCCAGTGCCCAGGACAAGGTGTGGTCCTCGATAATCGCGGAGAGCAGAATGACACTTGCCACGTCCATGAGTTCGCGTAACAGCGATTGATCCCAGGGCCATCGAGGAGAGGTGGAATCGACATCGATGAGCACGATATCCACAGGGTGGCGGCGGATCGCGACAATCGCCGTTCCCGGGTTCGCCAGCACACTGGAAACCTGATACTGCGAGTGCCGCAAAAGACGATCTGAAATAGTATTCATCAGGGAATCGTGGTTCCCCACCAACATGATCCTATGTGGTCTCACACTGCTGTCTCCGTTCCTAGAGCGGGAACCATCCGATTCTAGCCGCCTACGTTCCGGTCGGCAGTTGATGTCGCCGAACCATTCTCGTCCGGGCATCCGGCGAGTTGACACACAACCACGGATGGGGCCTGCTTAATACAAGCTCCATTCAGGGCGATCGGTCACGCAGTTTTTCAGTTGGTTTGGGGAGAAACCACCTGCTTTTGCGGGTTGCTAGGGGGAGATAATCTACAAAGTGATCTTCATTCCAGTGATTCGACCTTCGAAAACCATGGTGTTGTCAACGAATGCCTGTGTATCATAAATGAAACGTCGGGGGCGATAGTCGACCCCATGGCCCACGATCAGGATGCGGCAGGGGGGGACGACTGAACAGCGGAACTTCACCTGGTCAATGCCACCAAAGCCCATGAAACCCTTGTCGAAGGGGATGATGAGGTTCTGAATGAAGGCGGCGAGTTGGGCGGCACTCTCCACCATGAGGACGCCAGGGAAGATTGGAGAGCCGGGCATGTGGCCTCGACACCACCATTCATCCTCACGAACTTCCCGGTAGGCTGCGGCGATCATCGCTTCCTTGTCAAGGTAGATGATCCCGTCCAACTGAGATACCTCGAATTGCTGCGGCAGAACCTTGTATATCTGTTCACGCGAGTAAAGAGGGTGATCGCAGGCCAAGTCGTTCGGATTGATGATGAGCGGGGGAGGCATGTTGGGCTCGAAATGGAAAGAAGAGGAAATGCCCGAACCACCTCCCGCAAGCGTGACAGAATTCTCCCACTCCACCAATAATCAAAGGCGGGAGCCTGCTTGTCTTTCTGGGATGCGGACGATGGTTCGAGCCATGAACACCGATTCAGGGTATCTAAGGGGTGCCGGCTTCGGCGGACCTCACCTCGAGAATCTTCTTGCGGACATCCTGAGCGGCGTTTTTGACATCCTGCATGGTCTTGCGGATGCGCGTGCCGGCCGCTTTGTTGCCGCCTTCCGCCTTGGCGACGTCTTCGTTAGCATCTTCAACGAGTCGCTTGAGGGTCTCGTATTCCTCCATTTGCGAATCTCCTGTTCTTCGGACGATGTTCGAGTCGTTTTTTCACGATTCAGGCCGCGTTCCCCGCCACGACGCAGCGGCAGTCTAGCAGAGGATGAAATTGATTTCAAACACCCAACCGGCCCTATTTGCCTCAGAACTCCAGGTCCGAAAAGCGCTCCGATTTCGTGAAAATCAGGCCCTTGCATTATTTTGAAAACGGGGGTAACCTGCGAGGTTCGGTTTCAGTCGAAGTTTTTGAGGGTGTACCCGTGCATTATCCACACCGAATGAGCAAACGCAAACGCTTCCGGAAGCAGGGCTTTCGGGCGAGGATGAGAACACATGGTGGCAGGAAGATGATCGCGCGCAAGCGCAGCAGGGGCAGAAGGATAAACGTTAAGTAGCAGCTCCTTGTGCTCCCGCCGCTGCGGCCTCCTTTCTGGCGTATCCCTTTCCTTTCTTACTGCCTACCCGGGTTCCGTCCTGAGCGGTCCCGGTCTCCTGTCTGGAATCAGTTTGGCGCAGGGCCACAGGAATTCTCTGGTTAGTGCCCCGTTCCTCTGCTGCGCATAATCGCGGCTTGAAGTATCCTATTTCAGGGTATTCTTCTGTTGTGTCGCTGGTCAGCGATTGTGGGCTTCTTGCAGCGTGCCTGCCACGGTCCTCTGCGTAACAGCGGCCCTCATCGCGCTTCTGGACAGCTCCCAGTGGCGTAACTATGGACTGGCTGGATAGAACACTTCACGCTTGCTTGTCACGGTATGGCACGGGCGCCTCGCCCGTGAATATCCACCGCCGAGACGGCGATGCCACAGGCGCATCAACCCGTGAAACCCTCTTGACGAACGGGGTACCGTCTCAAGCGTTCCCGGTCTCCATCAAATCCGTGGTGGGTCAATCGGAGAGGGGATGGGCCATTCGGGAAACAGCGACAGCATATCCGTCACCCCCAGCGGTCGCGGTGTTGCGAAAAGTTCTCCGTAGGTGTATCCGCACGTCATGCCTTCCGCCCCGGCAATTGAGAGAATGTAGTGTTTCAACTGCTTGATTCGTTCGGGCGGAAACTGCGAAGCATAGCACGCCACTGCGGCCAGCTTCCGGTCGATCGTGTCGGTGATGTCGACCACGAACTGTGCGGGAAAGTTCAGCGGCTCCGCCGACCTGGGAATCGGCCGGTAGATCAGGTGGTCGATGCGATGCGGCTGCGTCCCCCCAAAACGCTCGTCCCATTTTGTGAGTTGCGAATAAAATCGAACCGCCTCGGTAATCAGCTGAGCTTGGAAATGGTCGGGCGATGCGGAAACCGTTCGTCCCGCCATGCCGACGAGTACGCGGGGCCGGTGCTTCCGAATGACGGTTGCGAGGGCAAACCGGGCCTCGGGCGTGTCCATGAGGACCCGGTTCGGCAGGTCGAGGACTTCAAACACCGTTGCGCCGAGAGTCTTTGCGGCGGCCTCTGCTTCTTTCAGGCGGACCTCGGGAGAACCGAGTGGCGTCGGCTCTCCGTTTGTCATATGCACCATTCCGACGCGGCGGCCTTGGTCAACGAGCTTTGCGATCGTTCCTCCGCAGGTGATTTCGAGATCATCCGGGTGGGGCGCTGTGAAGAGGATATCCAGGGGTTCTGAAGTCTGATTCATCCTGTGTACTCCGTGGCAGCCGTATCACAGCCGTCTTGGGGTGGTCTCTCCGTGGGAATGCACGGAGTCAGCACCGGGCGGGCCGCATGAGCCTTGATCATAGGCGCGTCGAGTCAGGCCAACAACCATCGAGCATCCTCTGGCTGCGCTCTGAGTCGGGGGCCCATCACAGATTCGGTGGGATGCCTCATAGCCGGATGGGTAGCGTCGGCCCCCCGTGGCCGACGTTTCCATGAGGGAATGGCTCAGTATTTCACGTCGGCCACAGGGG
>CAZTAR010000027.1:13936-19386 GCA_964611695.1 uncultured Planctomycetaceae bacterium
GGGCGCCCCCCGGGGGCCGACGTTCCCTGGCGGGATGGGCACTTTTTTCCCGGGCGGCCCCGGGGGCCCGACGCTACCCTCAAACGCCGGCGCGGGGTATTCGTGGATAGACCGTCGGTCTTCGAACCCGCTCGCTTACGCTGGGGCTCGGTTCAAATGTCAGAGGTTTGTGTCGCTTACGAATCTCGCGTAGGATTCAGGCATGTTGGATCGGACGGTTGTGATTCACCTTGGCGTGAGGGGGCGGTCTCTTGTCTGGGCCCAGGTGGCGTCGTGCCTCCTGCTCGGGCTGGCAGCGTCGATCTCCGGTTGCGGTCCTCGCCCTTACCGCGCCAACATCCAATCCGAGAGCGTCAACGAGCGGATTTTGGGTGTCCGGGCTGCCGCTGAGGCCAAGGATGCTGATTCGGTTCCCCTCCTTGTGGATCGGCTGGAGGACGAGGATGACGCCGTGCGTTTCTTCGCGATCCTCGCATTGGAGAAGATCACGGGCGAACGGTTCGGATACAATTATGCCAGTCCGGCCCAACAGCGTGCCGTTTCGGTGGAGCAGTGGCGAGCGTACGTTCGGAAGGGGGGAGGCAGAAATAAAGCGTCACCAGCGGAATTGCCCGGCGAATCGGGAAGACAAGCCGGTGCTCCGACGAGCGCGTTGCCGTAAGAAGTGAACCGATGACTGAAGACAGTACGGTCGAACTGAATATCACGAGTAATGCCAAGAGCCTGCCGATCGTCCGCAGTGCGGCCGAGCGGATGGCGCAGATGGAGGGGTTCGGCGATGCCGATTCCCATGCGCTGATCCTCGCGATCGATGAGGCATTGGCGAACGTGATCAAGCACGGTTATGAGGGACAACCGGATCAACCTATCACCCTGACGCTCGCGTCGGTGACTTCGCCCGAGGGACGTCGCGGCATTTCGGTCGCGGTTCGTGACAAGGGCCGGCAGGTCGACCCGAAGACGATCAAGAGTCGTGAACTGGACGATGTGCGCCCAGGCGGCCTGGGCGTCCACATTATTCAGACCGTGATGGATGAGTATGATTACAGTTGCCCACCGGATGGAGGCATGCTCCTTCGGATGGTGAAGTTCGTGGGTAGTGAGCCGAGTCGATCCGATGCCCAAGGCGCAGAGACCGGGCCGCGCGCTGGCGGAGATTGACCTCGGATCAGAATAGTGAAGGTCGGATGCCATGTCAGAAAAGCCCAACCGTCTGGTCAAAGACGTTCGTAAGGCGCCGGACGCGACGGTCGTCGTCCTCGAAGGCGACGTGGATTTGCATCAATCACCCGCGTTGCACGCCACCCTTGTCGAGGTTGCCGAAGATCGACCGAAGAAGCTGATGCTCGATCTCAGAGGCGTGCCCTATATGGATTCTTCCGGCGTCGGCACCTTGGTCGAAGTCTTCCGCCGGGTGTCAGCCTACAAGGGCAAGATGGTTCTCTTCGGCCTGACCGACAGGGTCCGCAGCGTGTTCGAGATCACGAAGCTCGATCGGTTCTTCACCATCTGTGAGGACGAGGAACAGGCCGGTCAAGCATAAGCATGGCTAGCCGAAACCAATCATGAGCGAGTCCACCTCCCAGAAATCAGAAGCCCAAACCCCGTCGGGCCTGCTTGTTCGGTCCGTTGAGGCGGTGGGCGATCTCACGATTCGACAGGGCCAGACGGTCGTGGGGCTCGTTCGGTTTGTTGGAGGCGTAACGTGTCTAATCGGTGATACGTTGGGTCGCGTGTACCGCTCACTCATCAAACGGGAAGAGCGACTCGGCGCCGAGAATCTGTTTTTCCAGATGGTTCGCGTGGGCATTCTGAGCATCCCGATCGTCGCCCTCGTGCAAATTTTCATCGGGATTATTCTCGCGTTGCAGATGGCTCCGACATTGCGCGACTACGGTCAGATTCAGCGCGTCGCCGACATTGTCGCGATCGCCGTTTTCCGAGAGTTGGGGCCGTTGCTCTCAGGCATTGTGCTGTCCGGCTTCGCGGGCGCGAGCATCGCCGCGGAACTCGGCACCATGGTCGAAGGCGAGGAGATCAAGGCGCTCCGCGCATTGGCCCTGAACCCCATTCGCTTCCTCGTCGTGCCTCGCTTCCTGGCGACGGTCGTGATGTTGGTGTTGTTGACGGTCGTCGCGGATGCCGTTGGGGTGTTTGGCGGTTTTCTCACAGGCACGCTGATTCTCGACATCGAAGCCGAACAGTACCTAAGCTACACGCGGGTTGCCGTCACGCACACGGACTTCATTACGGGCCTCCTCAAAGCCGGTGTCTTCGGTGTGATGATTTCGATGATCGCCTGTTACGAAGGTCTGAACGTCACCGGCGGCGCAGAGGGTGTCGGCCGCGCCACGACGAACACCGTCGTCAAGTCGATCGTCGCCCTCATCTCGGCGGATGTCGTCTTTACCGCGATTTTCTACGCGTTCGGCATTTGATGCTCTGGATCGGAACCCATTGTGGTGCCGCCGAGACGGCGGTGCCGCGTGAGTTATTCGCAGCGATCCTGGATCGCACTCAGTGGTTTGCGATGACAGGGATCGTTTTCGGTAGAATCGAGTAGACGATTCAAGGAGGATGATCGCTTGAGAACTGGTAAACTGGAAGTCTCGAATTACTGGGGGGGAGTTCGGATGCAAACGACGATACGGGTTTCTCTCGCAGTGCTCCTACTGCAGTGTCTCAATCTGTGCGGATGCTCCTACATACCGAAGATTGGCACCAAGTCTATCGGTGAACGCACAAAGCGCTACGGCTATCCACGCAAAGTCATTTTTTCTCTGGTGAAAGAGACAGCTTTGGATTTGGGATTGAATATCCATACTCTTGCAGGCGACGATTCGTTTCTGTATGTGAACTTCTGGCCCACGGCACAGACGAGGGGAGAAATGTTCGGGATATATTTCAGTGGCCTTGGTGACACGAAGGTCCGCATCGATGGCAGTCCAATCGACATTACCAACGAAACCTCACCAATTATCATCAGGCGAACCATTGCCAAGTTCTTTGATCGCCTAGACCAGAAAGTCGCCGGTCTCGCGTCCAGGCGAGAGGCAACGCCGAGTTCCAGAGGTGAGAGGTTCGTGAGCGATTGCCGATTGACCGAACTACCTGACCGGCGTGGGCAGGAGATGGAGTCTGTTGCGGTGATCGACTTCCAGTCGGCATCAAGTTTGGCTGACGACACTAGCCGCGGACTAGCCGACTTATGCCGTGCTGCGATTCAGGAGAGTGGCCGATACATTCTTGTCGACCGCCACCTCATGCTCGAAATCCTTGGCGAGGAAGACTTCGCTGCAGTGGTCGATTGCGATGACACGCGGTGTCTGGTTGATTTTGGCAAGAAGCTCCGCGCGCAGAAGATGGTGCATGGCAGGGTTTCTCGGGTGGGGGGGACACTTGTGTTGACGCTACGCATGACGGATGTGGGAAGTGCCAAAATCGACGCCTTCAAGACGGTGAAGGTCTGCGGTGACGTGGGCCTCGCGGCGGACAGCATCAGTCCATTGACCTGTGAGCTCTTGCGAGAAGCCCTCGGCGGCTAAGAAAACTGGGGCTGATAGGATGATTGATTCGTCACAGTGGGCTTGCCCTCCTATACTACGGGATCGCGAGCAGTCTCTGGTTTCGCGGCGCGGAGTCCGGCCCTGGCCGACTTATCGTCGGCGGCGCTGGTGACCCGCTGCTCCGTCGCAAAGGATTGCCGCGACATCCACGGAGAAACGGATTGTGGAACTACCTCGCCGAGATCGAGGCGATGAACTATTGAAGCCGGGCACCCTGCTCGACTTGCGACAACGCCTCCGGAACATCGCACAACGCCACGACTTGGCGAGCGTGATTGCTTGCGCTTTCGACCATCGGACTCGCATGTTGCCGTTTATCTACGCGGACATGCGGATGGTGCCGGCTGGCGTTCGGGCCGTCGGCTCAGCCATGGTGGATGTTGGTTTTCCAAAGACCCGCATCGTCCTGCAACAGTGGAACAAGAATTTTCGCCCATCCCTGGCGCGGCTCGACGGCCGGATTCCCGACCTGTTCATGGTGTCGAGCATGCAGATTCATTCGGCTCGCTGTCAGGAGATGATTCGTGACGCGTGCCGGATAGAGCCTTCACACAGGCCGTTGATCATCGCGGGCGGACCGAAGACCATCTACGAGCCGTGGGATGTGTTCAGCGCCGACCCGAACGATCCTTGGGCGGCGGATGTGGCAGTCACGGGCGAGGAGTTCGTCCTGCTGAGCCTGATAGAGGTGTTGCTCTCGATTCGCGCGGAAGGCGAGCCGATGCGTTCGGTCTTCCAGCGTGCTCGTGACAGCGGCATTCTCGATCAGATTCCCGGCTTGGTGTATGCGAAGACCGACCGACATGGCGTTGCAGAGGAGTTAGTCGATACCGGCATCCAGCAGCTTGTCGGCGATCTCGACGAGGTGGCGCACCCCATGTTGGGATACGAGTTGCTCGAAACACCGAGCAACGGCGCGGCGCTGGCATTGCGTGCCTTGCCGGCCAATCAGGTTCGCAAGTACAGCTCTATCGGGTCATTGGTTTTGACGTTCGGCTGCAAGTTCGCCTGTCCTTATTGCCCGATCCCGGCATACAACCAGCGTATGCACAGGGTTAAGAGTGGCGGGCGAATCGCGGATGAGATGACCCAACTCTATCGCAAGTTCGGAATGCGTCACTTTTTCGGCGCGGACGATAATTTCTTCAATAACGAAGAGCGAACGCTGGAGATCGTCGAGACACTGGCTCGGGTCAAACTTGACGGAACCGAGGTTCGCCATCGGTTTCGTTGGGGAACGGAGGTAACGATCCACGACACTTTGAAGATGAAGGATCATCTTCGCGAAGTCCGCAACTCCGGTCTTCGGGCATTGTGGATCGGCGTGGAGGACATGACCGCCACTTTGATCAAGAAGGGGCAGGATGCCGGCAGGACGCTCGACGTGTTTCGGCTATTGCAGGATCGCGGCATCGCTCCGATGCCCATGATGATGCACCACGATACGCAGCCCTTGCTCTCGCGGGGCGGCACGGCGTACGGGCTGTTGAACCAGGTGAAACTGCTCCGCAAGGCCGGCGCGTGCAGCATGCAGGTCTTGATGATCTCGCCCGCGACAGGCTCTAAGATGTACGAGGAGTGTTTCACGTCGGGGCTTGCGTATGACAGCGTCGCCGACAAGCGCGTGGAGCCGCACATGTTGGATGCGAACTTCGTCGTCGCGTCGAAACATCCGAAGCCCTGGAAGAAGCAGTTCAACATCTTGGCTGCCTATCTCTACTTTTATAACCCTTTGCGGTTCCTCCTGGCCCTCGTGCGTCCCAAGAGCAAGCTCTATCTGGCCGATGCCGGGATGCAGGCCATTGGGATGTGGGGCTGTGGCCGGGGTAACGCTGCCGAAGCGCCTTCTCTGCCGCAGCGACGACATCGCCCTCCATGGCGCCG
>CAZTAR010000028.1:0-19318 GCA_964611695.1 uncultured Planctomycetaceae bacterium
GGCCGTCCTCACCGACTCGTCATGAAACCCTCGCACGACGGTAAACAGTTACCTTTTTTGACATTCCAGACACCCTCTCATGGAACATGTTGAGCACGCACATGACTACTTCTGGCCAAGCCGAAGAGCTGGCCAATCAGTACAATCACGCACGCCGCTATCGCGGCGATTCCTATCTGCACTCGCCGCGATTGTATCCTCGAAGGCTGTTTGATCACTGCTGTCCCGACTCCCAACTTCCGCAGTTCGCTACGCCATTCGTCTTCGGAGCCGTAATACCACCGGCTGTACTCGTCCCCCACAATGAACCACCCTTCGTCTGATTTCCCATAGGTAATGCCATCAGCTCCTCCAAAGTCCCCGACAGGCTTGATTCCCATCCTTTCTAGCTCCACGAGCCACTCATGCCGGGACGCAAAAACTCGTCGGAAGCCTCCATCTCGTACCAGAAACCACCCGTCAGCTGACTCTCCAAACACCACGTTTGCCGCAGTTCCATACTCGGCAACACGCCGCACAATAACCGTGCGAATCGAAAATCGCCCACCCTGATCGCGACCACTCTCTCTTTCTACCGCAAACCAGTCCTTTCCAGGCTCAATAGGGTATGAACTAATGTGATACCCATTTCCAATATCAACAATGTACTCAATGCCCGCGACATAACACAGTAGCACTATGGCAACTAAGAAGGCACTGGCACACGTTAGCTTCTTGAAATTCATTCCTCAGAACTCTTCCTGCATGGCACGCTAATGGCCACAGACTCATACCATGTAATATACCAATTGAACTCATAAAAACCTGCACAGCCACGAGTAAGCGTAGGATCCGCTCCCCAATGCCACCCATCCCATAGTTGCCATGTAATAGAGCAACTGGCATTACAGTTTGTGCAGAGCACATTCATATTGCAAGTTGCAATGTACTTGAGTCGTACAATGCCTGCATGAAACCAATCCCCTCCTCCTGTGTTAAACTCTACTTCCTGACTATCACTGACAACGCGGGTTGGGGGGCCCTCATCGCAAGGTCGTCCTGTTTTCTCACAGTCTACACAGGCCAAGCCGAGTATGCGGGTCAAAGAGCTCAAGAGCGAGGTCCTGCTGCTTCGAGTGCCTGGCCAGCTCAATGCCGTCCGTGCCCAGTCACAGTCTTGGGGGTAGTCATACTTCTTGCTACAGCCGGGGTTCATGCCCCACCACCATCCTGGCCGGTGGGTGATTTCGGGATTCTGCGCGGGCACAGTATGTTCCGGATAGGCTGGAAAGCAGTCCGGCGGCTCGTCATGGAGGGAAGTTACGTCCTGCGACGGGGGCTCACACCTTCTAGGAGGTTCTCCAACAACGAAAGGCTGTTGGCCATCGCTGTCGACCACAGACGGGGGGGTATTCCCAAGGAAGCTGTAGAGGTTGTAGCCGCCATCCTCCCCAATCGGATCTCGATTCAGCCACCGGCCGAGTCGCGGCGAGTAGTAGCGGTAGCCGTAGTAGTAGTAGAGGCCATCGTTGTTCGTGCCGGCGTAGTCAATCTCAGCGTCGAAGTACTTCGTGCTGAAGCGGAACGGGTTCGGGTCGGCCAGGGAGCCGCCGGAGGATTGGACGTTGCCGTAGGGGTCGTACTCGTAGCGGGCCAGCAGATTGCCGTCGTCGCTGACCAACTGGCCGACGTTGCCGTTGGCGTCGTAGAAGTACACGTATTTCAAGTCATCTGGACCATTGCCTGGCGTGCCGTTGGCATCGTCACAGGCGAGCAGACCGCCGATGCCGCCTGCGCCTTGGAGACCGGCTGCGGACGGACGACCGTGCAGGCCGCTCAGATCCAGGCCCCAGGTGTACTTGCGGAGCGTCTCGTTGTTTGCGTCAAGCTCCATCACCAGCAGCCAGTTGTGATACACAAAGCGACGATCATCCGACGGCGTCGCGCTCCAGTCGCCTGCGCCGCCACCTGCCTGAGCATCCCAGTCGAACACCTGCTTCCGCACACGGCGCCCCTGATAATCATACGCAAACACCCGCTTCTTGTCGCCGGACGCATTGGCTCAGGCACTGCCCCAAACGAGGTAGATTACAGCAGTGTCTGGATGATCTAAATCGATCAACAGGTCCATCACGCCTCGTCTTGGGGAACGGTACCAGTCGGCAGCGGAATTGGCGGCCGACATCCGGCGTCATCTACGCAGCGAACCAACGGAAGCGCGACCGCCAACGGTATGGACGCGATCCGTGCGGTGGATAGTCCGTTATCCCGCTGTGTCCACGTCCGGCCTCTGTGTGACAATCGCCTTGGCCACGCTGCTGGCGACGGCGGTCATCAAACAGTACTACATCGATTGGTATTTGCACGGACGACCGGCCCACATTGAGATCACCGAGAACAGACACGAGGTCCAGTTGCAGTCCACGAAGGGTGACATCCTGCACACGTGGACCGCGCGTGCGCCAGGGTGGATCAAGTTTGCCGAGCTGGTTGAGCGGCCGGCTGATAGCGGCAGTGAACAACTGGCCGTGATCGGATTCCACCAGGCATGTGACAGTCCTTACGCAGGCGCGATTTATGCGTTCGACACAGCGGGCGACCTCGACGATGCCGTTTGGGAGTGTCGGGTCGAACCGAATGAGCCCTTGCCGGATCCTCACGGGCGAGGCTACGTTGCCAAGCAATTCGGTCCTGCGGGATGCAGGATTATCGATGTCTTCTCCGAACGACCGGGACCTGAGCTCGTCGTCGATTTCACGCACTACTTCTACTCGCAACGCATCATCCGCATATACGATTTGCGCGGAGAGCTGCTCTATCAGGTCTGGCAGGACGGTGGCGTCTGGTCTTGCCATTGGATGGCTGACGCGCGATTACTTGTGTATGCCGGCGCCGACGCGACGCTCTACTGGGATGCAGAGAAGTTGCATGCCGCCAAACCCGACCCACTGGTCGTCTTTGCCATTCGGCCGACGCTCGGCCACATCGCCCAGGATTACGTTCGATGGTTGTCGCGCGGTAAGGACGACGAGACGCTGGCGTGGTACAGGTACCTGTTCCAGGGCAGCGAGATGGTTGACATGATGGACGGATGGGAGTTAAGCGTAACTTCGTCCTTTGGTATCCGCGACCCCGGAAAGTCTGTACACGTGTGTTTTGACAAAGACGTTGGCGCCGCGGACGGAACAGGTTGCTCATGGACTGTTGACGAGTCCGGCAACGAGTTCCTCTGCAAGAACGAGAACGGCGACAATATCCCCTGCCCGCGCGTTATCGGGGACGAATATCACCTGAACCGGGCAACCTATGACGAAGGTGATCCGAGGCGGCTGCCTGATCCCGACACATTCCACCTCCGCGACATGTCGGCGTTGCCGCCGTCAACCCAGCCAGCCGCTAACAACCAATAACCAGCGATCACCCGAAACTGGAGGCGGCGGGAATCGAACCCGCGTCCCGAAGCACTTCAGAAAAGGCCTCTACGTGCATAGTCGGTCGTTTGAATCTCGACTCATGCGACGCCGGCCGACAGGCTGCGCACTCGTCCAACTCGACTGTTTTCTCGCCCGACCGTGGCCGAGTAGCACGATCGAACCAGCCTTCTAATCGTCGTCGCCCCGCCTAGTAGGCATCAGCGGTTTGACGGGCGGTCAACTAGGCCGCCATGCGCAACTGAGAGTTGGCACATAAAAGTTTTGCCAGGTTTTTTACGAGGCCACCTGACAACCTCGGCACGCCACCTTTCCGTCAACTTGCCCGGTCGAAACCAATTCGCCCCCGGGGATCACCGCGATTCGCGGCGATTCGAAGATATTCTAGACGCAATCACGCAGAGAGGCCAGAGGCTCCCGGCAGTTGAGCACTGGTACAGTTTGGGTGCCGCTGGCGGCTTGACCGCCCGGGCCGGCACTGGCAGCACGCTGCCGGTGGAACCCCCCAGTCAAACTATACCAGTACCCACAGTTGGGGATTGGAATCATTGTGGCACCACCCCCCATGCAGTCGAGGGTTGACAACAACAGCACAGAAAAGGAACAACCTACCCCACAACAGGAAGCAAAGCCTGCTCAAGAAATGCATCACCTCTCCCTGAACTGGGAGAAGGAATAAAAAAAACGCAACAGGCGATGAGCGGAAACCCTACCATTATTACACACTGCGGATGACAGCAGTTGCGCTCAAGGGCGCTCGTATGTCGGGTTGCGGAATCACGGGCCGTATGGCACTCCGCCTAGCGCTTCCATCGCATGTTGCGTCTACAAATACATACCACATAAACGAACGAAAGCAAATAGTTTGGGCAGGCTTTTTGTAACAACCTGTTCCGACGGGAGTTCCACGGGTGTCCCGTCGCTAGCACCCTTGATTCCGCGAATTAGGACGAAGGGGCCGTCGTCGCCGGTTTCGGAGGCTCCGGCGTTTTCTCGGCCTGCTTGGCCATGGCGGACTTGAGTTTGTCGAGCGCGGCTGCACGCTCGGCGGATGAGCAACTCGGCGGATAACCTGGCCAGGAAGGCAGAAGACCTTTGGCAACCTTGATGAGGAAATTTTCGATATCGGTCGCCGGGGCGGTCGTCGTGGGCAGCGCTGACAATCGGGCGTGGATTACAGGCAAGACCGCCTCCGCCCCGAAAGCCATGAGTTGCTCAAAGGATGCTTGCTCGGAAGATGTTTCAGCGGAGCCGGCTGAGTCCAGTAATGTGGCAATGATCGCATTGCGTTTCGCATCCGCTCCGCTCCGTGCGGCATCAAGCCTAACGATGAACTCACCGCCGAACCGGTCACGAACCGATGACATCGACTCGATTAACCGGTTCGCTCTGACAAAGGTCGCGGCATCTCGGATAGCGTCCACTCGGGCCTGAATCGCGTCAAGCACCACTTCGGCCAGTGGCGTCTTGTCCGGCATCGCCGAACCGTCTCGCTCTGTCGTCGATTCCTTGATTTGCCGCACGGCCATGTCGATCTCGCCACCGGCGAGCAGCAACGAAACTGCCTTTGACGCAAGACGTACGAATCGCGGTTCAGCCCGATTTTGCAGCAGGTCCGTTGCCTGAATGAGCGCCGCCGCAGCCGCCGTGAATTCGCCAAGTTTCTCGTGGGCGCCCGCCATTGATTCGAGCAGAATGATTCGACCGTCAATTTCTCCTGCGCCGATCTGCTCATAACGTTTCGGGTTGCCGCGCAGGACCGTCAGCAATTCGAGTTGTCGTCGCAAAGAGATTTCGTCATCCGTATCGGCAAATATCTCCGCAAGCCGCAAATGGTCCATCGCAGGAAGTCGCTGCGCTATGAGTAGATACGCCTCCCACGCCCGCTGGCGCACGGTCGCATCCGATTCGCCGTTTCCATCCAGGCGGCTCACAAGTACCGCGAGGTCGGCATCGCCCTGTCCGCACTTGCCCAACGCCCCCGCGGCAGCCGCGCGTATTCCCGGTTCGGAAGCACTTGTGAAAGGGCGAATGCGTTCCGCGGCGGCGGCATCGCCGAAGCCCGCCAGGCCCGCGATCGCGGCGCGGCGAACCGGAACGCTTCGCACCGACGCCATCTCCTTGCCAAACACCTCGCGGAAAGGCTCCGATCCGATCCGACTCATTGCATCCAGGAACTTGATTCGGAGATCATCCGCAGTCGGCGGAATGCGATTGAATCGTGACAACAGCGCCGCGGAGATTTGCGTCGTGATCTTGGCATCCGCGTTGCCTGCGCGGCGGGCGATATTGGCCAACGCCAGAGCCGCCTCTCCCACAACCAAGGGCGCCTCGTCTTCCAATCGACCAATCAATGCACCGACCGCATCCACACTATCCAAGCGGCCGATCGCGTTGACAAATGCCGCACGGACGCCGGCGTCCTGTTCCGCCTCCAACGCCTGCACCAGACGACCCGCGGTCCCTGTCAATCGCAGGTCTCCGACGATCAGTGCCACCTTCAACCGCAAAGCCGGCTGCGAGTCGGAGATCATCTCCGCCAGTCGCGTCTTGATCTCCTGGCCTACCTCTTTGCGATCGGTGATCCTGGCGTTGATCGAGTCCAACCCGAGCTCGCGAACCCCGGGCAATTCGTCTTCGAGGAAGATCAACAGTTGGCGCTCGTGCTCGCCTTCCGGCAAGCGAACGTAAGCTTCGCGATAGGCGGCAATCAGTCGCTCCGTCAACAAATCCGTCTTCGCGCTCAGCTCACGAACCTCTGCCAAACGAAGGCGGTTGACCGTGCGGAGCCAATTGTCAGAAGACATGGATGAATGAACACTCCACCAGGCTCGAGCTCTTTTCAGATCCATGCGCTTCGTGCCGGTTGCATACCCGAACGCCGTCAAGGCCGCCGCTCGGATGTCACCGTTTTCGACATTGGCGACTTCGATGAGCGCGGCCACCGCCTTCATGTCCTCACCCAAGGCCCCCAAGGCACGAATGGCCGCTTGGCGGCGTTGCTGTGGCTTCGTTCCATCCACGGCAATCGGCCGCAACCGGTCAACCACGAATCCGTTTTCGAATTCACGGAGTGCGTCAATGACCGCGGCATCGAGCAGGTCGGTGCCGCCGCCCAAAAGCCCGATGAGAGGATCGACGAGTGCCAATTGAGGATTGCACGATTCCGCCATCGCCGTGCAAACCGCCATCTGCGCCGCGCGGTCCGGCGGCGTTTGGAGAAGGATCGAGGCCAAACGCTTGTTGGCTTCTGCCGTTTCCGCAGCCAAGAGCTTTTTGGCGCCGAGTATCCTGGCATCCGCGGTGTTGTTGCCGGTGACAAGGCTCAGAAATTCGTCGAGCTCTTTCGCGGAGGTGGAGACGCCGGGGGATTCCGCGGTCGTCGTGGTTGGGTCAGATTCGGCAGAAGCCTTCGCGGCGGCTTGGGGGCTTGGCTGACTGGAGGGAGCCGCTTCGTCCGCCTCCGCCTTCCCCACCGCGGACATTCCCGCTGCCGTGTTGTTCGCCGGCGAATGGTTCACTGACTGATTGTTCGCTGAAGGATTGTTCGCCGACACCTCGGCGGTAGGCTGCGTCGAGGAGGGAGGAGGCACCACCGATGCACCGTCCGATGCATTTGCAGCACGGCCAAAGGGAAGCCATGCCGAAAGGACAAGACACAAGTTGACCGCAATCCACGAGTTCACGATACGTACAATCCTACTTCGAGACTGCCCCGTCATGGCGGTTGAAACGAGTGGCACGGCGTCCTGGACGGAACAGTGACTGCACTCGCTCCGTATTCGACTTCTAGCATAGTGATAGCGTATCGTCAATTCAGATTCGCCTGATAAGTCGATCAATCAAGGTTCTTCCCAGTGCGGCTCTTCAACATTGTTGCGACAGATCGGCATCTCACCGTCTTCGTCAAAACCCCCGCCTTCAATCCGTCTGACGCCTGGAGGAGACCCTGGCTGAGACATACATACCCGCACCGTCCAGGCCTCTCAACAACACGGGCTCCTCACAGATGGCAATCGGCAAGGTGATGGTAGAAAATCCAATGCTGGCTCTTCTCACCCGCAGGTCCGAAGAGATGTTGCATTAGCAGCCTGTAGCTAAACTGTGGCACCGGCGTCTCGCCGGTGGTCTCTGAGGTCAAAACAGCGTTTCCTGACCTCGGTTTTGACTTCTGCCACGGGCTGTTAGGCCCGCGAGGCAAAGGGAGCGACAGCCGTGCTTCTTGGTCGCAGGTGATTCTCCCGGTCGGGCGCCGTGACGAGATTGGGGAACACCGTCGCCTCGCCGGTGGTTTTCGCCGCCGAAAAGAAAGTGCCTGAACAAGCTGGACGGCTTGTCTTAGCGGGCTTGTCTGACCGGGCTTGCCTCCCAAGGGGCATTTCCTCACGCCGGTGAAAACTCTGGACGACGATAGAGGGATACGAGATATTGTAGGCTTTTCAGACATCAGGCTTGTGCGGATGGCTGGGTGGATGAATAATGCGTGCAACCGAGGGCCAGGCAGAGGCATACAAGTCGCGTAGGGCGGAGGTTCCTCGCAGGCTTATTCGCGAGTTTTCGGTCGTTTGAGGTGACCAACCATGATTCTCACTCGAGTCAAACCAAGAGGGTTCGATCGATGTTGCCGGAGCGTTCTTTGGGCCTGCATGCTTGTTGGCTTCCTGTTTGCATGCGGTGCTGCTTATGGACAGGCCGCCCCGTCGCCCGCCGCCAACTCGCCTGCGGAGAAGCAGGAAGGCAGCGCCACCGCCAAGACCCATCCTAACAACCCTGAGTTGTGGAACGTCGATCAGATGATGGAGGATGCCGTCCTCCAAATCGCGCGTCGATACAACCTCAACAAGGCGCAGGAAAACTATACCCGGCTGCTATTGGTGGGACGTGTCCGGACGTTTCTCGACGAGCATGAGGACGAGGTCCGCCAACTGCTCACCGAAAATATCGCATTGAGGCTCAATGCTTCGAAGGCCACTCCCGAAGCCTATAAGGATTGGGCCGAACGGGCATACCCCGTGTACGAGGCCGCCCAAGCGGCGATCTTCGATGGCAACGATGAGTGGCGTGCGATTCTCGACGAGGACCAGAAGAAGCTGCACGACCAGGACCTCGCCCAGATGCAAACGAACTTTACCCAGGTCAAGCAAACGCTGAACCAATGGAAACGGGGCGAAGGATTGGCCGCTCGGAATCGGAGTCTCTCTAATAACGGAGCCGGCAAACAGGCCGGGGGGGTGTCCGATTCCCAGGCAGGCGGCGTGGTCAGGAGCCAGTTCATGGAGGACAACTGGCTGGCGTACGTCAACCTTTTCATTCAGGCTTACAAACTCGACGAGAAGATGGCCAATGCCGCCCGGGCCAAAATCCACAAGGAATCACTCGAGCAGGCCAAGGCCTATCGCGAGAAGCACAAACAAGAGTTCGAAGCGATCCAGCACGAAATGAGGCACCCCAGCACCGACCCGAAGAGACCAACGAGGCCGAGGGAATTGGTCCTGCGAAAGGCCGGGTTGGAACGCCCCCTTCGAACGATGTTTATCAGGATGAATGATCGCCTGAACGAACTCCCGACGAGCAAGCAGAAGTCCGCCGTGAATCCCGAGAAGCTTCAGCAGTTGATCAATCTGTTCAAGATGCTCTCCGGCGAGTACGACCCCAAACCGACGGAAAACATCGGGGCGACCGGACGGCCGGATCCCAAACTGGCGACAACGGCTCCGGCCCCCGCCGATGCCAAGACCGGGCCGGCAACCACGCAGCCAGCTACGGTCGGCCCCGCGAAGGAGCCGCCCTCTCAGACGAAACCAGCGGCTGCACCCGAACCGAAGGACGAGAAAGTCGAGAAGAAATCTGCCGACACGCCGGCGCCGAAAGCCAAAGAGCCGCCCAAACCCGCCGAGCCGGCAAAAACCGGCGAGTGATGGAAGCGGTCCGACGAGGTTGCCCGCGAGCCCTCCGCCGTACCCTACACACAACACACCAGGAAAAGGGTGAATCCATGCAAACCCCTTCAGACTACAAGTCGGCGGCCTACCGTCGTTATCCCGAACCGGTTGCAATTGCCGTGGCCCGGGATGCCAAAGGCAAGTACAACCCCATCACCATCGGGTGGATCATGCTGACATCAAACGAACCTCCCATGTTCGCGATCGCGGTCGGCAAGAACCGACACTCCCTCGGAGCGATTCGCCAGACTGGGGAGTTTGTGATTAGTTACCCGTCCGCCGCCATGGAGAAAGATGCCATGTACCATGGCACCCATTCCGGCCGGGATACGGACAAGCTCGCGGAGTTCGCAACGAAGACACAGCCCGCCACGAAGATCGACTGCGTGCTTCTGGCGGATAGCGTTGCTAATTTCGAGTGCACACTTGTTTCCGAATACGAGGCGGGCGATCACATGATCGTGGTCGGCGAGGTGGTCGCGTCCCACGTCAACGAGGATGCCTCGCTCGGCAGACTCTACACCCTCGAGCACGAACAACTCGGCGGCCTCGACAGGGATTCCGGCTCGGCATAGGAACCCGTGTGTTTGAAACCCCGACAGTGGATATCAGAGCCGCGCGCGTCAGCAAGCGGTCGGTGTTTGACCTCGTAGGGAGCGAGCAAACTGGTACTCCCCGTCGGCCACAAGGGGCCGACGCTACCGCGGCGCATGCACGCGCAATCACAAAAGGCTAGAGCATTTCACGCTTGCCTATGACAGTGGCACGGGCGTCTCGCCCATGAATCCACCGCTGAGACGGCGGTGCCACAGGTGCACTCAACCGTTAACTGCTCTATCCTGCAACCTACGAACCCGTGACGCGTACAATCCGGGAATCGACCGACACGGTTTCACCGGAAACAGCTTTATCTCGCCAAGACTTCTTGCCCGAGGATTGAAGCGAAGAAACGCGTCATCGCGCGTTTGGCATCGATGCTGATCATGTAGAGCGACGGAACAGCCAGAAGAGTCAGCACCGTCGCGAACGCCAGGCCGGCGGCAATTGAAATTCCCATCGGGATCAGGAACTTCGCTTGGAAGGAGGTCTCCGTGAGTAGTGGCGCGAGGCCGAGTATGGTCGTGATGGAGGTGAGAAGAATCGCACGCACCCGCCCGCGACCGCCTTCGATTACAGCTTCATACACATCCAGGCCCTCACGCATGCGCTGGTTGATGAAGTTCACGAGGATGAGCGAATCGTTGACCACGATGCCGGTTAGCGCGACGAGCCCGATGAGCGAAAGGATCGTAATGGGGTAGCCCAGGGAATAATGCCCCACTGCCACGCCGATGAGGCCGAATGGAATTGCGCACATGACGATCAACGGTTGGACGTAGCTCCGAAACAGCCCGGCCAGAATGACGTAAATCAACAGGATCGCGATGGCGAAGTCTTTCTTCAACGAGCCAAATGACTTCGCGAATTCACGGTTCTGCCCGCCGAATTCGAGTTGAACGCCGGCGTAGGTCTGTTCGATTTGCGGGAAGCCCTCCGCAAGCGAGCCCGAGATTTCGCGAGAATTGGCGATTCCTTCGTCCACATCCGCGGTCACCGTGACGGTCCTTCGCTGGTCTTTGCGGCGAATCGTCGCGTATGCCTGTCCTTCTTTGAGCCTGGCGACTTCGGTGAACGGCACAAGCTCGCCACCGGGCGTGGCGATCCGCATGGATTCGACATCGTAGATGCGGCTGCGGTGTGATTCGGGATGACGCACCATGATCTTCACGTCTTCGCGATCACGCTGGAGGATGCACGATTCGAGGCCGTAGAAAGCCGCGCGGACCTGCGTCGCAAGGGACTGTGTTGTCAGGCCGAGTGCCCTGGCAGAGTCGAACAGTTCGATCTTGACCTCGCGACGGCCGGCATCGAAGTCGTCCTCAATGTCAAAGACGCCATCGAACTCACGAAGACGCTGTTTAATGAGGGCGGAGACGGCCAGAAGGTCGTCTAAATCGTCACCGGCGATTTCGATATTGATGGCATCGCCACCGGGTCCGCCGTGTACCGGACTGTACTTCAAGGAGTTTGCGCCCGGGATGTGGCTCGTTTTGTTCCGGAGTTCCCGGATGATCTGCTCGCTGTCTCGCTCTCGTTCTTCTATTTTCTTGAGTTCGATGATGGCTTGGCCTAAGTGAGAGGCCTGTGCGGGGGCGTCACCGTTCTCGCTGTACTGGGCGCCCAAGAGGGTGTACATCGCGTCGAGTTCCGGCAGCGCGATCACCGCGTCTTCCACGGTTCGCATTGCGATTTGCGTGCGCGACGTGGGGGTGCCGACCGGCATTTCGAGGCCTGCCAGCAGTGTTTCGGAGTCCATCTTCTGGATGAACTGGATCGGCAGCCGACCCCCCTCCATCAGGCCGACTGCCGCGATGAGAATCCCGGTCATCGCGGCAATCGTCACGTATCGATGTGATACGCATGTTCTGAGTAGCCGCTCGTATTTCGCATAAAGAACCTGAGTGAGAAAAAACGTCTGCACCTCTCGAGCTCTCATCATCAGGTCGCGGTATCGGTTGACCTTTGTCGTCCTCTCCACGGGTTTGTGCGGCTGGAGCCATTCAGCGAGGTGGCACGGCAGAATCGAAAGCGCTTCAAAGAGCGACACCCCCAACGCACACAGCACGATCACCGGCAGGACGCCCATGAAATCGCCCATGCGGCCTTCGATGAAGATGAGCGGCGCGAAAGCGACGATCGTTGTGGTGATCGCACAAACGACGGGCCAGGTGACGGCCTCGGTGCCGTTGATTGCAGCGAGCTTGGGTTCCTCGCCATTCTCCACTCGGCTGAAGACATGCTCGCCGACAATGATGGCATCGTCCACGAGCAGCCCCAGCACCACGATAAGCCCGAACATGCTGATGAGGTTAAGCGTGTAGCCCAACACGTTCATCGCGATGAGCGTCCCGAGGACCGACAACAACAACCCCGTCATTACCCAAAACGCGACGCGCCAATTGAGAAACAACAGCAGCGACAGGAAGACGAACGTGAGCCCCCAAGCACCGTTGCGTGTCAGGAGATCGAGCCGGCTCTCAATGAAGTGTGCCAGATTCGTCGCCGTCTGGAGTTCGCCAATGGGAGGATAGGGTGAGTTTAGCGCGCGCTCATAGACTGTTTGGATTTCCTTTTCGTCGGAGAATTGCAGCAGATGCTTCAGGCGTTCAATCCAATCGCGATCAAGCGGTTGCCCCTTCTTGCCGGCGACGAAAGCCTTCACCTTGCGAGCAATGTCAATGGCATCCTGGGAAGGCGTCTTGCTGACCGTGACGGTGATGGCGGGTTTGGCATTGAACCGCGAAACGATATCCGCATCCTCGAATGTATCCACAACGTCGGCGATCTCGTGGAGGCGGATGACTTTTCCGCTCGGCTCACTGCGGACGATGATCTGACTAATCGGGTGGGCCTGGTTCTCTTCTCCGAGAGTCCGGACGGAAACGTTCGCCTCGCTCGTTTTTATTTGCCCGCCGGGCAGGTCGAGATTGGCTCGGGCGATCGCGTCGGAAACCTCCATAAAAGAGAGGCCGTATTCGACGAGCTTCTCGGGGCGCACCTCAACACTGATCTCGTCCTTGCGCGTGCCCTGCAGAAGAACCTTGGTAATGCCGGGAATCTCGAGGATCTCGTCTCGGATGAGCTTCCCCATGTCTTTGAGAGTTTCGTCTTCCAGATCGCCAAAGAAGGCAACGATGATGACGGGCAGCTGAGGTTCGAACTTGACAACCTGCGGTTCCTCGGCGTCCTCGGGGAACTCGTCTCGGGGAATCGTGTCGATGGCGGCTTTGATATCGGTGACGACCTGGTCCACATCATCGACGCTGCTATAAAGAACGGCATTGATCGCGCTGAGGCCTTCGCCGTTGATAGTCCGGATCTCTTCGACGCCCTCGATATCCTTGATAACCTCCTCAATCTTGATCGAGATTCCCTTCTCAACCTCAGCGGGCGTCGCCCCGGGATAAAGCGTCGCGATCCGTACCTGGTTCGGATTGCTTTCGGGGAACATCTCGCGCACCAACGTAAATGCGCTGTAGACGCCGCCGACCAGGAGCGACATCATGAAGAGGTTGACAAGGACCGGGTTGTTCACGCTGAAGCGAGGAAGAGAGGTCATGGCTCGACCTCCGCGCCGCTTGTTTGGGGTGGAGTGTTCGTCGTGGCATCGACATCAGGGGCATTGCGGCGCACCTTGGCCCCATCGTAGAGCCTGTCCATGTTGGTCAAGACCACCAGGTCCCCGGGGGACAATTGGCCGGCGACGACGGCCCGGTCGCCGATGAGCGTTCGCGTCTCAACCTGCCTTGACCTGGCGATATCATCTTCGAGAACGAAGACATGTTTCTGCACGATCGCGCCGCGTGGAATCACGAAGGCATCACTGATCGTCGGGCCCGTAATCCGGGCGGTAAAGAAGAAACCCGGCACCATCGGAACGGCCTGATTCTCGTTGTCCACCTCGACGAAAACGGTAAAGGTGCGGCTGCGGGGATCCGCGATGGGGGCGATCCGGCTAATGGAAAGTTGCCATTGGACACCCGGCATACTGTCGATCGTGAGTGAGCAGGCCGCACCGACTTTCAGCCGAGGATGCACACCCAACGGAAGTTCGATCGGCACCTCGATTCGACGCGGATCAATCATGCGGACGATGGGGCCGCCGATGCTGACCCGATCTCCCACCTCAACGAGCAGTTCTTGAATCTGGCCGGCGAAAGGGGCTTTCACCGTGCAGCGTTCGACGTCGAGCGCGGCGAGTTCGACCTCGGCCGTTCGGGCGATTCCGGCGGCCGTGAGGATTGCCCTTCGCGGTTCAATCAGCGCGAGTTGGTTCTCCAACGACTGCAATTCGCGGGAGGCGCGTTGGTAAGCCAGGCGTGCGAAGTCCCATTCCTTCTTGGAGGCGACCTCTTTCTCAAAAAGGTCTGCCAGCCGCTTGTATTCGCTGTGGTTGACTTCCACCTCTTGCCTGGCGATTGCGATCAATCGTTGAGCGTTATCCTTTTCGACATCCAACCCCTTGAGTTGCGCCTCGATGTCGGCGTGTAGGCCTTGTGCTCTTTGAAGTTGCTGGTCGAATTGCCGCGGGTCGATTCGAACCAGGATCTGTCCACGGGTAACGTGCGATCCGTCTTTGATCCCATCCGGTATTTCGACGATCAGGCCGCCGACTTCCGCGGCGATACCGGCTTCACGGTCGGCCCGCGCGCTGCCGTATCCGAGGAATTCCTCTTCGATCTCCTCCTGAGAGAGTCGCTGCACCTTGACGAGGGGAGGGAGTGTTGCAATCTCGCTCTTTAGGACGGCCGGCCGTGTAGTGATGAGATAGTGCCGGACGAGTGCGCCTGCGCCGAGGAATAGACCAATCAAGACGGCGGACAGGATGAGCCGTCGAGACCTGGAAGTTGGCGGTTTGAACTTGACGACATCCGAAACCCCTACAGGCTCGGAGTGGCTTGTCTCAGTGTCTCGCTTCATGGTTTGGTGTGCGTCGGGCTGGTCGACGTCTCTCCTGCGGTGATGCGGCGATGAACGACCCGCTCATGGTAGCGTCGCCGGCATGGATTGCGACGAGGAATCGCGGACTCCGGGGCCAGTGTAGCCGGAACCCGGGGTCGTTTCTTTCCTTCTTCAGAAAAAAAATACACAATCAAGGGTGTCGACGGGGAGCCCGTCTCATTGGAATGGCGGAGACTGAATCGTGGAGACGACTGACGCCCTGCTGGAATGCCTCCGGAAGATCGACTTAGTGCTCCGTCAACCTTCATTTTTCGGGTTCACTGGGTTTCGGTTTCTGTGGCACAGGCGTCTCGCCTGTGTCTTCCACCGGCGGGACGCCGGTGCCACAAATACCAGGGCGGAACCAACCCGACAACTTAGGGTTGACAACGCACTAGAGCTTTGTCACAGCGAATTAGGCGGGTAGGGTGGTACGAGCGTCTCGCCCGTTCAAGGTCATGTCCACCCGGTTTCAGACGGGCGGGACGCTCGTACCACCCAAAAATTAAGGCGTTCAACGATATGGTTTCTGACACTCAGGTCATCGCAAACTCATCCTATTCCGCAACAGGGAGAACTTCCATCTGAAGCCGACCGAGGAATGGCAGGATTGTAATGACGGAATTCGCCACGCCTTCTTCATTGAGCGGCATCGTGGCAAGGGCGATGTGGGTCGGGTCGCAGTCCGTCTGCCGAAGTGCCGCGTCGATATCGACCCACGTTCCACCGATGTTGACCTGCGTCCACATGTGGTAGCCGAAAACGCTGCCGCTGGAAGGCGCGAGGCTGCCCGGCGGGATGAGGACGATGCCGCTGACGCATCTGGCAGGCAGACCGGAAGCGCGGGCGAGCGCGGCCAACAGGACCCCGTGCTCGGTGCAGTCGCCCTTCCGGCTTCGAACAACTTCCGAGGCGGAGGCAAAACCGACATCCAGACCCTTGGAGGTGATGAAATTCGTAACGTACTTGCGAAGCGCGTCGGCCTTTTCCGCGGGTGTTTTCGCGCCGCGAACCGCCTTCTTTGCGTGGTGTTGAATTCGTTTATCGTCGGCATCGAGGATGGTCGAGGCCTTGAGGTACTTCTCCAACGCGGGATCGACTTGGGAGTCAGAGACATCGGCCAAAGCCTTCCAGTCAATGCGCTGGATGGTCACAATGGCTTCCGTGTCACTGATGCGTCGCACCTTCTGCATGGCGGTCACGGGGAGGTCCGGCATTTTCAAAGTGTCGGCGTCATCAGGCAATTTCAGGCGGAGCTTCAGGATTTTCGCTTTGCGATCAATCTTCTGATCCAAGGTGACGAATGTGCTGAGGAACAACTCGGGAGGCGTTCCATCCGCCAGGGCTTCTTCTTTCGATGCGTGCAGCATCCGGAAAGCGAATGCCCCCATGTTCATATCCGTCACCAACGGCGTCGCGTCATCGTCAAGCCACGAGGTCGAAGTGATGGGCACGGGAAGTTGCATCGTGGACGTAACGCGCGTGAGCATGTGGGTCTTGTTGCCCGGCAATTCGATGAGCTTCTTGTCGTGGACCTCGACGAGCACTTCAAAGGGCCCGTCTTCTCGGATGCCGGGGTCGTATGACTTGGTGGTAAACGTTGTGCCGGGAGCGAGCCCTTTTTCTTTCTGGATGAGATACATGCCCCAGGCAAACTTGATCTCAGGATCGAAGTCGTAGGTGTCCGTCTTCTTCAAACCAAATTGGTGTTTGACAAGAGTGAGGTGGTTATCGTGGACGGTGCCCTCGGTCGTGACAGGCTCCTCTCCCAAGTGGGTGACTTGCTTGAATGCGAGCGGGCGACCGTCACGTGTTTCGCGGTGATGCTGCTCGATCGTGATCTTGATCTCCGCCTTGCCACGCCGGAGATCCAGTCCGACAACGGTGTGGCTGTGGACTTCCTCGCCGACCGGCTCGATGCGCGAGTGCATGTACCCGCACCGCTGGCCTTGAAGTTGGACGATGAACCAATGCTCCTCCGGCTCGGGCAGCTCGGGGCCCGCGATGGCGCTCCCGACAAACCCGGCGGAAGCGAGGCCGGCGGTGATCATCCAGAAAAACGAGGTTGTTTGAACGCGATTCATGGTGTCTCCCGTCGAGTCGCTGCGGGGAAAAAGGTAGTAAACGGGCCAAGTGCGTTGTCAACCCTAAGTTAGCGGGTTGGTTCCGCCCTGGTATAGGTGGCACCGACGTTCCGCCGGTGGAAGACACAGGCGAGACGCCTGTGCCACAGAAACCGGAACCCAGTGAATCCTAAAAAAAAGGTTGACGCAGCACGAGGCTTCCGGTCCCAAATAGATAATCGTCCTCATCGGCATCGGTTTTCTCGCCGTTGACCGGTTCGGTCACGCAGGTATGATGCTAACACCATGTTGATGATAAGGCGAAGCAGAGTTCATTTCGTGACCGGGATATCGACCGCCCGAGTGTCGATTCCGGCGCTCGCGGTGTTGGGGCTCCTCTTGGTGGGTTGCCACCGGCCGTTGGCCGTGGAAGGCCCGACCTCCGCGACCGTCGAAGGGGCTGATCTGGAAATCCTCTGGGATGCGGCGTTATCGGTGTTGCGGAAACACTCCTTCACGCCGGTTCGCCAGGACCGAGCGATGGGCGTGATTGAGACTCGTGCCGAGACGAGTCGCCAGTGGGGCGAGTTTTGGCGTCAGGACGTCGAAGTCCGTGATACCTATGGCATGGCCCACGCCTCTCTGCATACCACACAACGCAAGGCGACGGTTCGATTCATCCGTGACCCCGAAGGCTGGCAGGTCGTTGTTGAGATCGATGTGTATCGAATGAGCCGACCCGAGGCCCAGGTGACGACTGCCTCATCGGCAATCCAGGTGTTCAGCAGCATTTTACCGACGACAACGGGGCAAGTCGCACCGGGTGAGGATGCGCCGCGTGACTGGGTTTTCCTTCGGCGGGATGGAGGATTGGAGGAACGTCTCCTGGACCGGATTCTGCTCGCTGCCGGGATGTGAGCTTGGAACCGAACGGGACGACGGGTGGACGGCACGATGAGTTGTCACAACAAGACTGCTGGCCCTCGCGGCAAAACGACACTACGCACACTCCGCGAGATGAAAAAGCGCGGAGAGCGAATCAGCATGCTGACCGCGTACGACTTTACCGTGGCCCAACTGGAGGAGGCCGCGGGTGTTGACTCCATTCTCGTGGGGGATTCGGCTGCACAGGTTATCTTCGGTCACGATTCAACCCTTCCCGTGACCATGGACTTGATGATTGCCCTCTCGGCGGCTGTGCGGCGAGGTGCGCCATCGGTGTTCCTGGTCGGCGACATGCCCTATCTGTCGTTCAACGTAAGCGTCGAGGATGCGATCAGGAACGCCGGTCGCTTTATGGCGGACGCGGGCTGCGACTGCGTGAAGATTGAGGCGGACGGTCGGCTGGCGGAGACTGTGCGGGCCATGGCGACGGCCACGATCCCGGTGATGGTTCATCTTGGATTGCGACCACAGGCGGTGCATCAGATCGGAGGATATCGAGCCCAGGGGAAGGATGCCCTGTCGGCCCAGAAGTTGATCGAGGACGCAAGGATTCTCGAAGATGCGGGGGCCTGCGCACTGCTGCTGGAGGCGGTCCCTCCGGAGCCGGCCAGGCTAATCGCGAAGGGGACTGATATCCCAGTCATCGGCTGTGGGGCCGGCCCTTTTTGCGATGGCCACGTGGTGGTTTTGCATGACATGCTTGGGCTGACCGAGGCGCCGCGGCCAAGATTTGTGAAGCCGTATGCGGATTTGCGGGCGGAGATTCAGCGGGGGGTCGAGGCGTATGTGGCGGAGATCCGATCGCGATCGTATCCTGCCGAAGCACACTGTTACCAGATGGGGAAGGACGAAGCGGATCGGCTTCGGCCCGCTGGAGATAGGTGACCGAGGGAAGTCTATCGGAATTAAGGTTCACCGTGGATTCCCGATCCTGCTCCTAAGTTTGCGGGAGGCATGTGGCTGGCCATGTCGCGAGTGTAGAAGTAGGATGTCCGGGAGCTTTTCGAGGAGCGGTCGTTGCGTCAGGTGGAAAGGTCTGTCCAAGTGGACGGCCGGGTGAGCTATCCGCGTCACCGCGATTACCCCGAGGTTCTCTGCCTTGCGGCGCGAGGTAATCCGGCGGCGAGGTTATGACAAACGGAACTCATGGAAGTCGAGGAATAGGTTCATGACTGGTGGAAACGCTTTCAAGATTGGGATTATCGTAATCGGGCTTGGCTTCGCTGCATTTATGTTTATTCGGTCTGGCGAAGAGCCTCAATCTCAGATGGCGCCAGGCGCCTCAGGGATGAGGGATCTTGTCTGCAAAGAGTGCGGTCATCATTGGGTAATCCCGGACGCCGAGTACCAAGCCTTGCTCAAGGCTGCGCCAGAACCGCCACCGCCGCCTTCGGACGCCCCTCGTACGCGGAAGAGC
>CAZTAR010000029.1:0-14150 GCA_964611695.1 uncultured Planctomycetaceae bacterium
CCATGCAGATGCCACAACGGCGGCACCGCGTGGGGTTCGGCATCGGGGTGCCTTTCACATCCTCATCCAAGGTGCCGAAAGGACACTCCTCGGTGCATCGCTTGCACTGCGTACATCGCTGCAAAGCAAAGTCGGGATACGACTGATCCTCCCAACGCGGGTGCATGGCCGCGCCACGAGAGGCAAGTTCTAAACACTGAATCGCCTTGAGAGCCGCTCCCGTCGCATCCTCGCGACATGCGTCCAAATCATTCGGAGCGCGAACGCAGCCGGCCACATAGATGCCGGTCCGCCTTGTTTCATAAGGGAAACAGATGAAATGCGAGTCGGGGAAGTTGTGCTTCAGCACGGGCAGATCGGGCCCCTGCCGATAGCTGAGCCGCAAAATATCGGTGCCCTCAAAGCTTTGGAACTTCTCCACGGCCGCTTTCGCGGCTTCCAGCTGAGCGCCCTCTTCGCCCTTCGCCACGGTGGCCTTGGCATCGGTAAGCTGCCGAATCGACTCGCCGTCGGCGGAAACCGGCACCATGCCGGTCGCCAGAACGACCAGGTCGGCCTCAACCTGAATGTGCTTGTCGATGAGGGTATCGTCCAGTCCGACGAGCAGGTTGTGGTCGCCGGTCTCCTCGACCGAAACAACCTCACCCTTGGTGAAGAAGATGTCGGGGTCTTCCTGGGCCTTGCGATAAAAGTCTTCGTATTGGCCGGGAGCGCGGATGTCCTTGTACAGGACAAACGCCTGGGTTTCGCTGTCAAGCTCCCGAGCCCAGAGTGCCTGTTTCAATGTCACTCGGCAACAGACGGCCGAGCAATACGGTAAGTGGTCGGCATCCCGTGACCCGGCACACTGAATAAAGGCAATCTTGCGAGCAGGCTTGCCATCGGAAGGACGCGTGATCTTCCCCGTGTCGGCCATCTCTTCCATCTGAACGTTCGTAATGACGTTCGGGCAACTGCCATGGCCCAGGTGGCCAAGACGGGAGGCATCATAGGGCTTCCACCCAGTCGCCTGAATGATAGCACCGACTCGGAATTCAGTGGCGGTGCCGTTGGTCTTGATCGACACGTCAAATTGGCCGGGCTGGCCGCCGATCTTCTCGATCGTCGCGCCACAGTGGACCTTGATCCGATCGTTCTGCTCGATCTCCTTGATCCTGGCAGGCAGGTCAACCGGTTCCAGTTCTTGATAAGGAGGCTTCTTAGGGAATGTCTTGGCAAACGTCCGAAGCCAACCGCCGAGTTGTTCTTCTTTCTCGACGATCGTGACGTTGCTGCCAGCGCGAGCCGCCTCTAAAGCAGCGGTCATCCCGCTCTGCCCGCCTCCCACGACGAGGATCGACTGGTCGATCTCCTCCTCGAAGGGGGTGGGAAGCTCCGCCTTCTTCGCGCGGGTAATACCGATCCGCAGATAATCCTCGGCAAGCATCTGCGTATCTTCGTCGTTCGGCTTGTGGCTCCAAACAACATGCTCCCGGAGGTTGACACGCTCGGTCAAGCACCCGTCAAACTGAAATGTGTCGGCGTTGAATCGGGGCGAACAGGCGGCGACCACAATCGCGTTTGCGCCTTCTTGAACATCCTTCCGGAGAAGTTCGACACCCTCGTCGCTACACAAAAACGGATGGGTTCGAAAAAGATCCGCCCTAAGCTTGCTTTCGGAAGTCACTTTTTCAAGTGCCTCGACATCGAGTGACTTGCCGATGTCACAACCCTGGCAGATCCAAACGGCTAGTTTCTTTTCTTGTTCGCTCACGAGTTATCCTACACAACTCTGCAAGGCATTCATGGCTGTTCCCGTGGCGTCCCGCACGCAGGCCGCCACATCCACCGGTCGCTTCGCGCAGCCTGCGGCAAACATGCCCGGCATAGACTGCTCATTGGTCAAGAAGCCGTGTTCGTCTCGCACGAGACCGCCGCCCGACTCGAAGCGAACCCCCGCGTCCACCGGAGTCAATCCCGTCGCCAGCACGACGAGTCCGACCTCCTGCTGAACGCGCTCGCCCGAGAGGGTGTCCTCGGCTTCCACCACCAAATTACCACCGGAGGAACCTGCCGTGATCTTTGCAACCTTGCCTTTGATCAGTTCCACCTTTTCGTCCGTCTGCGTCTCGGCGTAGAAATCTTCCAGCCGGCCGGGTGCTCGGATATCGATGTAGAAGATGTAAATCTTGGCGTCAGGATACTGCGCTCTGATGTACCGCGCCTGTTTGAGAGAGCCCATGCAGCAGACACCCGAGCAGTGCGTCTGGTAGTTCTCATCGCGAGAACCCGCGCACTGAACAAAGGCAACACTCTCGATTTCCTTCTCGTCCGAAGGCCGTTGAATCTTCCCCGCCGTGGGGCCGTCTGTTGAAGCGAGACGCTCCATCATCAGGTTCGTGATGACGTTCTGGTGCGTGCCGAACCCGAGGCCTTCCAACTTGCCGGCATCGTAAGGGTCCCACCCCGTCGCCCAGACGACGGCTTGCACGTCCACCTCCACCGTCTCAGGCTTCATCTCCAAATCGATCGCATCATACGGACATGCCGGAAGACACTTGCCGCATGTCGAACCGGGGCACGCGTTGCCGTCGATCACGTACTGCAAAGGATAGGCCATCGAGAAAGGAAGATAGATCGCCTTCGTCGTGCCCATCCCGCAGTTGTACTCGTCCGGCCGCTCCTGCGGACATACGTCCACGCAAGCGCCGCACGCGGTACACTTGTTGTTCACCCGGCGAGGATCCCGCCGAATAGTCACGTGATAGTTTCCCGGCTCACCGCTGATCGTCTCGACCTGCGAATGGGTCAAGGACCGAATGCTCGGGCTTGTCCTGATTCGTCGAAGGTTGATCTCCAGGCCGCAACTCGGCGGGCAGAGCTTCGGAAAATACTGATTCATCTGGGAGACGCGGCCGCCCAGGTAGGGATTCTTCTCGACCAGCACGACGTCACAGCCGGCTTCCGAAGCCTCGATCGCCGAGGTAATGCCGCTGATCCCGCCCCCGATCACGAGGACCTTTCCCTTTGCGCCGTTTCCGCTCATCGCCTATCCTCTTGCTGGGGCTTTGCGGGCTCCTCGTCCTGCTGTTCCCGCGCTCGCCCCTTGCCCTTGATTGCCTCGACCGCGTCTGGCTTGGCCTTCATCGTCGCCTCGCCAAAGAGGCTATAACGTAGCCAATGGAACGCGAAATTCAACAGGCTTTCATCGTCGTAACGGATCTCCTCAACGAGATCCTCATCGACCTCGAACCGCTCCAACAACGTGCTGCCGAAAACGAACTCGCGGAACTTGTCCAGGTCGTAACATGCCGTAAAGAGCATGTTCATTTTCTGAGGAGTGAGTTCACCGCCGGTCTCGAAGAACTCGTGGAGTGTGAGTTCCTTGAACTGCTCCCCCCATACGTCGTATTCCTCGACCCCCTGGTTGTCCAGCCACTGCCGGACCGTCCATTCTTTGGCCTCTCCGAAACCCTCGCAGACTTCTTCCCGCATGAGGAAGTAGAAACGCTCACCGCGCCAGCCATCGGCGGTATCTTTCTGGGTCGCCATGCCGAGGGGATACATACGACAAGGCCACGGCCGATCGGCATAAATGCCGCAACCACCCTCAGTCAGGAAGGGACACGACTTCGCCTCGTCGTCGTTCATTCGCATAACGACCACAGGCGCCTTCATGTCCTTCTGCACAGGCATCAAAGCGTACTTGTCCAGGAAGTCGCCGGATTTCATATCCAGCCGCTTCTTCATCCGCAAGACGTCATAGGGAGACAGAAAAATGTTGACGTCTCCACAGCATCGGTTGAAACAGGAGACGCCGGGATGGCATGCAAACTTGAATGGGTCATCCGGGGCGAGACGGGGATAGTCGGCGACTATTTTTTCTTCCAATCGCTGCCGCACATCTTCGGGAGGACTTGACTCTTTCTCACCACTCATTTGTCACCCCCAGACGCATCCTCAACGATCATCTCTCGCGTGGCCGAGTCGGACCAAACGGGAAGCGGCGACGAAGCGCCGGTCGTGGGATTAACCATGTATCGATACGAAGCCACTTGGTTGTACTGCTTCTTCATCCACACCCAACCGTCCTTGTAATAAGAACAGTCGTCGTTGAAACAGACAAAGAAGAACTCATCATCCCAACTGGACCCCTCTGGCACCCGCCACTTCAGGAGATCAGATTCACAATGAGGACAGGTTAGAGGGTTCTCCGCCATGGGGCTCCTTGCTTGCCCAAGCCCTTTTCTTGGCCCGGGGCTTCTCGGGTTCAGACTGAGAGATACCCGCCGGACGGCGACTGCCGCCCAAAACAAGACACCTCTCCCCATCAAGGAAGGGTCAAGAAAGAACTTAGAAACGGGATCTCCGAGCGCCGCGGTGCGACACCCGGAGATCCCGCGATACCGTCAGGACCTACAGTGAGAGGTACTTCACGGGTTTCTTCATCATCTTCCACTCGCCCGAATCCTTGTTGTAGGTGCAGTTGCAGAAGGCGAGCCAGTTCTTGTTATCCATGTCCGGCTTGTCGGCACGGAAGTAGTAGCCCGGCCACCGAGTCTCTTCTCGGAAGAGCATCGAACGCATGTGAGCGTCGGCCTGGTACATCCGGTGCACGTTCTCCCAACACCGCATGAGCTCGTGCAGGTTTTCTGCCGCGAGACTTGCTGTGTCTTCCTTGAGGAAAGTCAGGAGCTCCCCGCCCTTTTCGAGCAGCTTATCGTTCGTCTTGAACTGGCTCGAAACACCACCGGCATACTCGTCCATGATCTTCTGGAGACGATACATGAACTGGGTCGGTCGGATGTAGTTGGGGTTGATGTCCGGATCAGTGGTACCACCCTTGTACTGCTGGAAGGTGTCGAGCGGCTTCAGGATCTCGGCGGTCAACGCGTCGATCTGGGCCTGGTCCACCTTGGGAGCCGCGTTGTTATCGACGACGTAGGCGCACATGGCCTTGGCGGCGATGCGACCTTCGGCGTGCGAACCGGAGGAGAACTTGTGGCTCGAAGCACCAGAGGCGTCGCCGGCGGCGAACATACCCTTGACCGTGCACATATGGGCGTAGCCCCAGAAGTACTCGCTCTTGGTGGCGTCGTTCTGGAGATCCTCGGGACCGGAAACCCAAGCGCCGGAGGCGCCGGAGTGAGAGCCGATGAAGTAAGGATCGCAAGCCATGATCTCGGAAGCCTTTTTCTCGGGCTCGGTGTTTGTCGCCGCCCACAGAATCGCCTGCGAGATGGTCATGTCGAGGAAGTCTTCCCAAGCCTCGGCCTCGAGTTCCTTGAGCTTCTTCTTCGCGGACTTCTCGTCAGGAGACTTGTCCGCAATTGCCTTGATCGCATTCGCGGTCTGCATGTAGATCGGGCTCTTGCCGTCCATCACATCCAGCATCATCAGCCAGTTTCGAATATTCGCCGGACGCGGTTTCACCTTGCCGTAGGGTACCCACTTCTCCAGTTCCGCGGCATTGTCCTGCATGTAGTTGCCGCCGTAGGCGTTGGTTGCAATCGCCTTGAACAGGAGGAACCACGCGCCGACCGGGCCGTAGGCATCCTTGAAGCGAACCGGAATGAACCGGACTTCCTGGCAGGTCATCTCGGCGCCGCCGTAGATGGTGAAGAAGGCGCTAGCGCCGGAGTTGAACGGAGGATACCAGGAGCGGCCGAAGCCCTCGCCGGTCGAACGCGGCTTGAACACGTGCACGGCGCCACCCATGGCAACCAACGTCGCCTTGGCTTTGAATACGTACACCTTGTTCTCGCGAACACTGAAACCAATCGCGCCGACGCACTTGTCGCCGTCCATCAGCGGGTGCGTGATGAAGACGCGCTCGTAAATCTCACCTTTGGCTTCGGCCAGAGCGTTCTTGGCGGCCTCGGCCACGATGACTTTGTAGGATTCGCCGTTGATCATCAACTGCCAACGGCCTTCATGGACGTACTTACCCTCGCTGTCGGTCCAGATGGGCAGGCCCCATTTCTCGAAGAGGTGAACCGAGGAGTCCACGTGACGCGCGATGCTGGCAACGAGGTCCTCGCGGGTGATGCCCATGAGGTCGTTGCGGACGTACTCGAGGTAGTCCTTCAGGGTGTTGTTGCCGCTGTTGAGGTCCACGTACTGGTTGATGGCCGAAAGACCCATCGCGACCGCGCCGGAGCGATCCATGGCAGCCTTGTCAACCAATGTGACCTTCAAACCGTTTTTCTTCGCCCAATAGGCTGCTTCCACTGCCGCCCCGCAGGCGGCCATTCCGCCTCCGCAAATCAGCAGGTCCGTCTCAACCGTTACCGTCTCAAAATCCGCCATTATTCCATATCTCCTTCAGAGATCTTTATTCATGTACTTAGAGAAACAGAAAACTCAACCTAAACTGCACCAGACTAAAGGGTCGGGACCTTGTCAAATTTGACCGATCCCTTCTCGGTGTTCAAACCTGTCGGCTCACACATCAGTGTCTGGCTCTTCAGGTCGTCATCACCCGTCGGATAGTGATCGAACGGTTTTGCCTTACCTTCCGGTGTCGTGCGAATCGGGAACTTGAATCGCTTCGGCTTGATGTCCTTGCTGCGGAACTGAATCGTCCACATGATGTCTTCAGTGCCGCGCATCGCCGTCGCACTCGCGCCAAGAGGCACGAAGTCGGCGTAGCCGCGAACTTCGATTGCCTGGGTCGGGCAAATCTTCACGCAGCTATAGCATTCCCAGCACATCGCAGGGTCTTGGTTGAAGGCCTTCATCGACTGCTTGTCCAAGACCATGAGGTCGTTGGGACAAATGTGCTGGCAAGCCGTCTTATCGAGCGCCTTGCACCCGTCGCATTTGTCCGGAATCACAAAACTCGGCATGTTCCTACTTCCTTTCTGCTCAGAGACAATATTCCCGGGCACTTGGTTTCGCCCGCTGCCACGAGTGCATGTCAACTTCCGTGTGAAATACAGAGTCATCCCCACCGGGACGAGCTTCCCTGCATGCCCCGCCCCCCGAAAACGATCACGATTCGGGGGTTGAGATGCCATTATCCGCATCCAGTCGCCTCGTTCTACCGATGGGAAGAGAGAGCGTCAAGGCCTTGCGAGATTTTTTTCACGATTAAATTTCGTGACCCTTTCCGCACCAATCCGGGCCGCTTTATTTATCACTGCTCAACAAGGAAAACAGTCTAACTAACGAGAGAAACTGAAATGAAGACTGGACAGAATTGAGACTGAGTCTCATTCTCACATTTGCCGCGGCTAGATTATTCACCAACCTAATCTTCTACATCACCTTTAAAATTGAGCATGCTTGGTTCACGGTAGCATCCCCCCCGTGGCCGACGGGGATCACCCGTTTGTTCGCCCCCCCACAAGGTCGAACGCTGACCGTTTGCTAGAGCCAATGCTCATTTCGCTCACGGATAATATGAAATCGCGGAAGCCCTATCCCTGCTGAAGATGGTACGCAATCTCTGACAGGCCTATGGAGATGTGTTCGTTACGGACCAGAACGTCCTGTGGAACGGTCAATCGTGTAGGCGAAAAATTCCAGATCGCCTTCACGCCGAAAGAGACGAGGCGGTCGGTTATTTTCTGCGATACTTCCACCGGCGTCGTGAGAATCGCCAGACGAATCCCGTGCCGCGCCACGAAGGGCTTCAGCACTCCCATGCTCTTGATGGTTGTGCCCGCAATCTTGGTACCGATCCTTCGTTCGTTGTTGTCGAACGCTGCCACGATGAGCATTCCGTACCGCTCAAAACCCGAATAGGCCAAGAGTGCGCTACCCAGGTGGCCGGTGCCGATCAACAACGCCTCGTAGGGTTGGTCGAAACCAAGGACAATGCGGATGGCACGGCAAACCTCACAAACATCGAAACCGACGCGACCCATGCCCAACAGACCGATCGCACCGAAGTCCTTGCGGACCTGTGTCGCGTCGATGTCCAGGGCTTCGGCAATTTGGGCGCTCGTCACCGTCGAAGCCTGTCTCATCGCCGGTTGTTCCGTCAGGAGCCGGTAGTACCACATCAATCGTTCGAGAACCAGTCTGCTGTGGCGAGCCAAGAAGCCTCCCCCTGATACCAAGGCGATCATTCAAAGTGGTGTTATTGCATAGGAACACGATCGATCAAACGCTATTACCCTGCCCGTTGATCGATAAGCATCCTAAAGACTTGACGGTACCGTGTCAACGAAGGAGTCATGCCGTAATTCGATCAGCGTTTCACTGAAATGCAGCCAACCACTGGAACAACGCCAACCGTTTGAAGGACGCCAAATGATAGTCTATTGGGTAGATACACAGTGACAGCAGAACAGATGGCAACCGTTGATTGATTTTATCACGATGCGCGTAGGGCCTCGGCGGGCGCTCGATCACGGATCGCTCAGGGAACGGGCTGAATCCAATCCCCCCCGTCGGTCGAGCACCTCGACATTCATGGTTGGCCGCGCAATCCCATTCACCGTTCATCACCCATACGCGTCACTTCTGCCCCCCTATCTAGCGCAATCCCCCAATTCCGACTGCGTCTTGAAATCGCTTCAAACGCCGATTAGCCTGGAACGGCCCGTGACTCTCCTCCTTAGTGAACACCAGGATCAGTCAACCGACCGCCCCCCGGTGAGCAGGTAAGAAGGGACCTCAATGCTAATCCTCGTTGCACATGGAAGCCGCGACCCTCGATGGTGCGCTTCGCTTGAAAAGGTTATCGGATCGCTCAAGGCTGATCTTGGTGGTGACAAGGTGCGTCTCGCCTACATGGAGTGTACGCCACCGACCCTCGCGGATGTGGCATCGGAGGCAATCCTCGCGGGGATAAAGAGCATCCGGGTGCTGCCGTTGTTCCTGGCAGCCGAAGGGCATGTCGAACGCAATATCCAACCGATGGTTGTCGACCTCCAGGAAAAACATCCCGGCATCGATGTGGAGATGTTGCCGCCGATAGGCCAACACCAACTATTCCAGCAACTACTCCACCAGATTGCCATCCAGACAGATCGATGACCGCCCCCCAACATACTCAACCGCTACAGTCCAAGGGGACCTCCGACTTCTTCCCAGGGAGGCTCAGCGGCAGTTCGGGCTCTGGTTGACAACCTCAAGGCAAGGGGATTGACACCCGCTCCCTGACACGCGGGGCGCGTGTTGCGGGTACGACATTCTTGTGAGCCGTATCCTTCCCGTTTTGGTAGATGCCTTGCCATGTTGGCCACTGCCTCGCCTTTTTCGCCGCAGCCTTGCCGTCGCGACGGAATCAGTCTATTTTTTCCGTAGCATCCCTCTTTTTTGGAGCGTGGAAACAGCCTGATGAGTATGTCAAAACACAAACCCGGGACAGTGTACTTGGTGGGCGCAGGTCCCGGCGATCCCGGCCTGATGACCCTCCGCGCGGTAGAGTGTCTCGAACGGGCGGATCTGGTCTTATACGATTACCTGGTCAATCCCGCTGTCTTGGAGCACGCCTCTCCCACAGCCGAGCTCTCCCGCCTCGGTCATCACAACACCGGCCGCGCCCTCACCCCGGACGGAATCACAACGCGGATGGTCGAAGCCGCACTCAGCGGAAGAACCGTCGTGAGACTCAAAGGCGGCGATGCTTCCATCTTCGGCCGCACGGCAGACGAGACCGATGCCCTACGGCAGGCGGGGATTCCCTTCGAAATAGTCCCCGGCATTACGACCGCCCTCGCCGTGGCTGCATTCTGCGAAGTTCCCATTACCCATCACGCCGATGCCTCGGCCGTCGCTCTTGTCACAGGGCGCGAGCGTGATGAAAAATCCGAATCCAGCCTGGACTATGAAGCGCTCGCGCGATTCCCCGGCACGCTGGTGCTGTACATGGGGGTGAAAAACACGGCAAGATGGAGCCAGGCGCTCATCAAGCACGGTAAGCCCCCGGACACACCCGTCGCCATCGTCCGTTGGTGCAGCCGGCCACAACAGGAAACCTTTCGTTGCACATTGGAGACTGCAACGGAAACCGTCAGTCAACATGGCATCCGTCCACCAACCTTGTTCGTCGTCGGCAAAGTGGTAGACCACGCCCCACGCCGCTCCTGGTTTGCCGCGAGGCCTCTTATGAACCGGCGTATTCTCGCGGCTGGATCAGCGAAAACCTCGCGGAAGGCCAGAGACCTTTTGGCCCCGCTGGGTGCTGACGTTGTCGGCAGCCCCGCAATTCGCATCACCGATCCTCCGGACTGGAAACCGGTCGACGCCGCGATCGCGAAACTCGATCAGTTCGACTGGCTCGTCTTTTGCAGCCTCAACGGGGTGGATTACTTCTTCCGCCGGCTTCTCGAACTCGGCGGCGACGTGCGACTCCTCGCCAACGTGAAGCTGGCCGCCATCGGATCGGGCACGGCGGAACAATTATCTCAATACTACGTCAAGGCCGATTTGGTTCCGGAACAGTTTAATGCCGAGGGTCTCGCAGCCGCGCTTGTTGAAAGGGCCCAGGGAAAGCGATTCCTCCTCGCCCAAGCAAGCAGAGGCCGGAGCGTGCTCTTCGACGAACTAGAACGCGCCAACTCGAAAGTCGAACAAATCGTCGTCTACGGCAGTGAAGATGTCGAAAAACCCGACCCGGAGACCGCCGCGTCCCTGGCCGCCGGCGAGTTCAACTGGGTCATGGTGACGAGTCCAGCCATTGCCCGATCACTGGTGAATCTCTACGGCGACGCCCTGGGAAAGGCGCGGCTGGCAAGCATCAGCCCACTGACATCGGCGGCCCTGCGCGACTTGAGGTACGAGCCAACAGTCGAAGCATCCGTCTACACGATAGCCGGACTGGCCGAAAGCATCATAGGTTTCGAGGATCGTGATGCGTAATGAAGCACCAGTACTGGTACCATTGGGGGGCCACGGGCGGCTTGTCCGCCCGTGCCGGCACTGGCAGCAAGCTGCCCATTGGCACGCCTCTACAAAACGATACCGGTACCGAAGCACACGGCACTGGCGGACAAGCCGCCAATGCCACCCCCGCCGGGACGGGTGGGTATGTTCGATCGGCATCAACATGCTTACCCGCGACGGCGTCGCGTGAAAGCATGGCGCCCGGCATGGTTACGCGTGACTGCGCCATATGAAAGCATGGCGCCCCGCACGCAATATGTAGCGTCGGCTCCCTGTGGCCGACGTTTCACCGGCTTTGGCCCCGGCGACACAATTCTCTTCGCAAGATGAGAGAAGAGGATCTACATCATGTCAGAAGACACAAAAACAACAGAACAGAACGAGCCGCCCGTCGAACGCATGTCGGGCTGGCGAGAACTCCACAAGACCGAGGACTACTGGGCCATCTGGCTGGGCCTGGCGATCATCACTATCGCCATCTTTGTCTTTCTGCCTCACCCACCCGAAAAGATGCAACAGACGATCAATGCGGCAAATGCCTCCATGATCGCAGAGGCGGAAGCGGCGCCATTTCGGACGATCGCCTGGCATCAGGCAAACGACGCAAAGAAGAAGCTCAAGGCAACGCAAGGTGATCTCCCGGCCGCAATCAAGAAACTCACCGGCAAACCGCACGGGTGGACGACCAACCCAATCGAAGCATTCGTCGTCACCGAGCAACGGGCCTCGGAGAAGCAGGCAACCTCGCAACATAAGCACGACGCAAAGCAAGAGGAGGCGAACGTCTCAAAGGCAGCAGCCCAGACCGCCGAAGATACGGCGAGAGCGGCCAGCTTCAAGGACGAAGCATTGAACGATAACGCCGAAGCGGCGATCGCCAACTGGCGCGACGCCAAACGCGCGGCCTCCGCCGCCTCTCAAAAACTCAAGGCCGCCAAACCTGTCAACCAAGTGGGATACCTCGTCGCCCTCGGCGCGGCGTTCATGGTGCTGTTCGGGATAGGCATCCGTTTCATGGGCCACTCACCATGGAAGTTCGCGGTCGGCTTCGTGTTCGTGTTCGGATTGGCGATCGTGGCCCAACTCTTTGCGGCACAAGCGAACATCAAGGATGCCGGCCTGGGCTATGCCGCTTGGGCCATTCTCTTTGGTCTCTTGATCAGCAACACGATCGGCACGCCGGACTGGGTCAAACATGCCGTGCAGACCGAATACTACATCAAGACCGGGTTGGTGCTGCTCGGCGCGGAGATCCTCTTTGGGAAAATCCTGACGATCGGAATTCCCGGCATCTTCGTCGCGTGGATCGTCACACCAATCGTGTTGATCACGACCTACATCTTTGGCCAGAAGGTGCTGAAGATTCCCTCAAAAACCCTCAACATCACCATCTCGGCCGACATGTCCGTCTGCGGCGTTTCCGCGGCAATCGCCACAGCGGCGGCCTGCCGTGCCAAAAAGGAAGAACTCACCCTCGCCGTCGGCCTATCGCTCGTCTTCACCTCGATCATGATGGTCCTCATGCCAACCTTCATCCGAGCCGTCGGCATCCCGCAAATCCTGGGCGGCGCGTGGATGGGCGGCACGATCGACGCGACCGGCGCCGTCGCCGCGGCCGGCGAGTTCCTCGGTGAAAAAGCCCTGCACGTCGCAGCCACGATCAAGATGATCCAGAACGTGCTGATCGGGGTCGTCGCGTTTTGTGTCGCCACCTACTGGTGCTGCAAGGTAGATCGCGAAGAAGGCTGCAAAATCAGCATCATGGAAATCTGGTACAGGTTCCCGAAGTTCGTCCTCGGCTTCATCGGCGTTTCGATCGTCTTCTCGCTCATCTACGGCGCGATGGGGTCGGACGTCGGATACACAATGATCGATAATGGGGTCATCAAGGGGCTGACCAAGTCACTACGCGGCTGGTTCTTCTGTCTCGCGTTTGCGAGCATCGGGCTAGGGACGAACTTCCGCGAGTTGAAGCACTACTTCAAGGGCGGTAAACCGCTGATCCTCTATGTCTGCGGCCAGAGTTTCAATCTCTGCCTGACGCTGCTCATGGCCTACATCATGTTCTACCTTGTGTTCCCGGAGATCACGGCGCAGATATGACACCCTCACGCAGATCAAATTCCCCCTTAACTACCAGTCGATGGACACGCTTCACGACCGGACTCGTGCTGATTCTGCTCTTCGCGTTCGTCGCCATCCCAGGCTTGCAGCGCCTCGGCCCGATCCGCGAGGTCCGTGACGCGATTCAAAGAACCGGCATCGACGCCACGGCCCTGATCTACACCGAGAGCGAGGTCTCCTCAGAAGCCGAAGCCTCCATTCGCGATGCCCTGGCCTATCCGCCCCGCCCCACCGATTCCGAGCCCCGAGCGCAAGCGAGTGGGTAGACCCTGGGTTGACGCCAAGCCGAGAATCCTTTCTCGGCACTCCTCAGACGCTGAACAGAGAATCCCTTCTAGTGCTCCGTCGAGCGTCATAGGAGGGATAGGCGGGCAACGTGTGTGCCACTGGCGGCTTGTCCGCCAGTGCGAAATAACCAACAACCGCTCACAGGACACTGGCGGGCCAGCCGCCAGTGGCACCCATCATTCGACCGGTGACAGAGCACTAGAGCGTGTTGAAGGCCCCTGTCGGCCGTGCCAAACAGTCGGTCATCGACGGCCGACACGGGGGTCGGCCGCTACGCTGGAACTGAAACTGCCAATAACTCTTCATGCAAAGGTGCGAGAAGGGGTGCCTGTTCAGCTTGGGCGCTGACACCCGCGATCTGCATCGCCCACAGGGGGGCAACGCTACAAGCACAAACAGGTGCGAGAAGGGATTCTCGCGCCAGCAGTTGCAATGGATTGCAACCCACAGCCTTGTCGATCAGACCGGCAGAACATACAATTGCCCCCAGCACCATGCCACTCACGCAAGAAAAAGAACTGGGAAACAGAGCCTGTTCGCCCCTTTGCGGCCCGCCGGAAGGAACTGCAAGCGGCAAACACCCCCTGACTTCCACCAGGCAACGACGCGCCGTGCTGTTGCTTCATCTCGGCATGCCTGACGCGCCGGACCCTCGCGCTGTTCGACGGCACCTCACAGAGGTACTCAGTGACCCCGAGGTGACACAGCTCCCGCGTTTCATGAAGTGGGTGAATCCCATCCTCGGTCACCTCCTCGCAAGATTCCGATCGGTCCGGATGTCTGAGGAGTATGCGAGCATTTGGAACCCGTCAGAGTCGCCCGACAATGCCGCCTCGGCGACCGCCCCATGTTCCCCCCTCCTGGCGATCGCACAAGCACAAGCATCGGCCTTAGAGTCGAAGCTGCCTGACGGATGGCGT
>CAZTAR010000029.1:14160-19244 GCA_964611695.1 uncultured Planctomycetaceae bacterium
TGCGTTACGGCCAACCAAGCATCGCCGAAGCCCTCCGCCAAGTGGAAACCCTCGGCATCGAGAGCGTCGTCGCGGTTTCAATGTTTCCGCAGCAGGCAGGAACAACTACGTTGACCACGGTTCGAGAGCTGTACCGGCAGATCAGCCTCGCCAATTGTCGCCTCGACCTCACAGTCCGAAGCATCTGGTATGACGATGCCGCTTACATCAACGCCCAGTCCCGGCTGATCCACGAGTTTGCCGATGCACATGAACTCACGCCGTTAAATACGCATCTTGTCTATTCAGTGCGATCCCTCCGAGTCTCGCGCGTCGGACAAGGCGACCCCTACATGGATCAAATTCACCGAACGGCCGCGCTAGTCAGTCGATGTCTGGGTTGGCCCTCGGATCGGACCCTCTTGGGATATCAGGGTGGCTCCGAATCGCCTAAATGGCTCCGGCCGACCACATCCGAAGTGCTCGACGACCTTTCTCGAACCGGTGGCGCACAAGTCCTAGTCTGCCCCCTCAGTTTCACGACGGACTGTTTGGAGACTTTGGAAGAAGTCAACCTCCGCTATCGCGCGCAGGTCGAAAACGCAGGCGGATGCTTCTTCGCATGTCCCGCCCTCAACACCTCCGAGCCGCTTATCGCATCGCTACGAAACCTGGTGATTCACGGCAGACACCCCGTCTCCTTCCATGGCGCGGATACATGCCTCTTGGACCCAACCCCTAAGCGCGAAGCCCCCACGAACAACATTGCGGACGCGATTGATTCTCTGGTCATGGTGGGTATGTCGCTCGGAAATCGCCTGGGCCCAGGCCTCGGACCGAGCTTCGCCCGCGCCGAGCCGGAAGACCTGCGAAGCATCAAAAAGTCTCAATGTGACACACCGGAGATGCTGCGTGCAATCTGTGGATCGGAGACTGTTCGCGAAGGGTTGCTGTGGAACACCTGTCGGCGATTCGAGTTTTTCGGCTGGTTCGATGATGCGGCGAATGAGGCCGTGCGTGCCGAGGCAATCGCCAATCTTCACAGCCAGTTCTTTGCCGGCAACGGCCGCCCGAACAACACCTTCGTCAATGTCCTCCGAGGCGCCGATGCCTGGCACTATCTGATGCGGACCGCCTCGGGCCTCAACAGCGGCCTGCCAGGCGAACGGGATGTCCTCCAGCAATTCCTCGCGGCGCACCGCCTGGCCGAACGGGCCGGCACCGCGGGACCACTGACCGACGGGCTCGTGGCTGAAGTCACGAAACAAGAACGCGATCTTCGCGAGCAAACGGATTGGAGCCGGTTTGAGGCGGGCTACTGCTTTGCCGCCCTTTCCCGGATCGTGGAAACGACGGGACTCGATCTGCCGGATAGCCTCTGTGTCATCATCGGCGGTTCGACAACATCGTGCGGAATACTCGAAACACTCGCCGAGCGATTCGGCGTATCGCGCCGACGTCTCACCCTGCTCCATCGCGGCCACGGCCAAGGCGGACACCTCAAGATGCTACGCAAAGCCATCGGCAACGGACGCCGCATCCGAGTTCAGAAGTACAACGAGAAACTCGTTCTCGACGCAATCGCCGATAGCGATGTGGTGTTCTTCGGTCTCGACCGCAGGGAGTCCCTCCTGGATGCGCACCTTATCCGCGGTCGCCGAGACTTTGCCGCCCGGCCCCTGACGATCATCGACTTCAACACCTTCGGCTCGACGACCGGGATGGAAGAGCTCGACGGCATCCAACTCTGCACCGCCGAAGACCTCGAAACCGCCGTGGCTGCGTATTCAGACGAGATGTGCGGCAGCGAAGAATTCGCCAATGCCGTCGAGGCCGCGGAGTCCTGGATTCGCGATCACGTCCCATCGCGACCAAGTTCTGCCGCCACCCACAACAACGCGCTCCACAAAGCCGAACCCCACAGAGCCGGGCCGTGTCGGCCCGGTGCCGCCAAAACGATGTGACAGTGACAACCGCCTCGGTGCCACTGGCAGCTTGCCTGCCAGTGCTTTGCGGGTGTCGCAGCGAAAACCACACTGGCGGACAAGCCGCCAGTGACACCCATTGGATATGCCTGAAGAGAAGCTCTATGACCTCCACGCCTGACCCAACGAATCTCCCACGCCGACCCCGCCGGCTTCGCCGCACGGATGCAATCCGTCGATTGGTACGCGAAACCACCCTCACGCCGGATCGCCTCGTGCTGCCGCTCTTCCTCATCGACGGAAAGAACCGCTCGGAACCAATCGACGCCATGCCGGGAAGGTCTCGCTTGTCGATCGACAAAGCGATCGAAGAATGCCGAACCGCCATCGAGCTGGGCGTTCGTGCGTTCGATCTCTTTCAGGCAACCGTCCCGTCGCTCAAGACGCCGGAAGGCAAAGAAGCCCTCAACCCCGAGAACCTCACCTGCCGCGCCGTCCGCGCGATCAAGGCCGCCCTGCCGGAGGCCTGTCTGATCACGGACATCGCCCTCGATCCCTACTCCAGCCTCGGACACGACGGGCTCATCAGCCCCGACGGCGTCGTCCTCAACGACGAGACAGTCGAGATCCTCGCAAAGATGGGCGTCCTCCACGCCGAGGCAGGCGCGGACATCGTCTCCCCCTCCGACATGATGGACGGCCGCGTCGGCGCCATCCGCACGGCACTTGACGCCGCCGGCCGACAAGACGTCGCCATCCTCAGCTACACCGCCAAGTACGCCTCCGCCTTCTACGGCCCCTTCCGCGAAGCCCTCGACTCCGCCCCGGTCGACGCGCCGAACGTCCCCAAAGACAAGAAGACCTACCAGATGGACCCGGCCAACGGTCGCGAGGCGTTGATCGAGGCCCGCTTGGACATCGACGAAGGCGCCGACATCCTGATGGTCAAGCCCGCCCTCCCGTATCTGGACGTCATCGCAAGATTGCGAGCGATGACGGACCTCCCCATCGCCGCCTACCACGTCAGCGGCGAATACGCCATGATCAAAGCCGCGGCGAGAAACGGCTGGCTGGATGAACAAGCCTGCATGCTGGAATCACTAACCGCAATCGCCCGCGCAGGCGCGGATGTGATCTTCACGTATGCAGCGCTGGATTATGCCAGATGGTGGCGAGGAGCCTGGACGTGACGCACAACACAACCGCGACTCAACACAAACGCGAGCCCGGCGGTCCCCCGCCGGGCATCTTCACGTCCCACTCACCAACAGCCCGTCGTGTGCCATGCCTTCACGGCCCGCAGAGCGGGACGGGTAGGCATGTTCGATGAGTAGTCAACATGGTTAAGAAAGACCCACATCGAAATCAGCTCCGCTCACGAGACATCATCAGCCTCATGTCCCCGCGCCCTCTATGGCGACTAGTCCGCGGTGCGGTTCGAGCGCCGTTTGACGACGGCTATGCAGGATCGCCGCTGGCCGTTTGCTGGTTCACAAACTTCACCTGCAATGCGAAATGCCCGTTCTGCTGCAAGGCGGCTGAGATCCGATCCGGCACAAACACATATCCACCGTTACCGATGGACCGGGCGATTCGACTACTTGAACGTATCCGCCGTTCGGTCAACATCCTGTACATCTCCGGCGGAGAGCCGCTGGTGCACCCACATTTGATTGAGATTCTCCGCGCTGCGAAAAAACTTGAGTTCGCATCGATCGGCATGAGTTCCAATCTCCTGACGTTACACCGGAAAATGGAAGTACTCGACCTCCTCGACGCGATTTCCGTTTCGATTCATGCGCCCGACTTGAAACTTCATGCCGAGAATCTGGCTGTGCCCGAGCACCTCGCGCAACGAACCTTCGACAATCTGAACTTGATCAACAACCACCCGCGACGTGCGGAACTAAAGCTCATCGTAAACTGCGTGATGAACGCCTCGAACCTGCATCGCGTGCTGGAGATGGTCGAGTTCACACGGCAAAACGGTTGCCTCCTGGAACTCGCACCGGCAAACGATCATGGACGCCCGGCGGCCGACCTGGATGGCAACCCTGACTACATACGCTTAATCGATAAGTTGATCGCGATGCGCCGTGCAGGAACCGCAAAACACGTCGCGGGCTCCACGGCATACTACCGTCGCATTCGCGATTTCAAACCGTACCGATGCTTCCCCTACGGCGTCGCGAACATCATGCCCGATGGACGGCTCTGTACTCCCTGCGACGTCTCAGAGCAGTATGCCGTAAACATCCTCGATCACGAGAGTCTCAAGGAGGCTGTTCGCGCCTCAAAGCCGTTCCTCGGCAACTACCCCTGTACCGAAGGCCGTTGTTTCAAAGCGGGAATAGTAGAACGCAGCCTACTTTTCGGCGCGATGACTCGGCACAAGAAGCCAGGCGCCATGACGGGTGCCATACCTTCACGGCCCGCGCAGCGGGACGGGTAGGCATGTTCTCTCGTCGGGTGGCATGGACAAACTTGTTTGCCCGTGAACGTGCGCGGAATGTCACACGGGTAAGCAAAGCTTACCCATGCCACCCGACCGGCTCCAAAGGAGCCATGGCTTGCTTTGACGAGTGGCCACGACCTTAGGACGTGGCGGAGCCTAGCGGTCCCAGATTTGACCTTTGAACAACTGCTCCTCAACCTCATAGCCCTGAACACTCGGGTGGTTGGCGAGCATGAGACGAATTGTCCGAACAGCGGTGTAGGCTTCTACTATCAATTCACGCTGTTCCTTGAAGAACTCCTGGTCGAAAACGCTGTCTTCGATTTTGTGCGCGGGTATTCGTCGCAGCTTCCTGACCTTCTTGAACGAGTCAATCGCTTCCTCAAACGGCGTTGGGTCAGGAAATCGCATTCTCGTGGAGAACCAATCGTCGAGAAGCCGAATCGTGCCTTTCTGTTCGACAATGATCTTCCCGTCGGCACGCTTGGTCTCAGTTTCCAGAGAGACCTCACCGCGAAAGAAGTCACGGTTTAGGTTGTCCGACATCATTTGATCCAATAATAGAACGAAGTCGTTTAGCTCTTTGGTTGTAGGCCGTATAAGGAACGTGAAGCCTCGTGGTCTCGGACTGAACACATTGCGAAAGAGCGGAGGTTTGCCCATCAGCTTCGCCATCTCATTAATATGGTGAAGCTCCTTAATATTAGGGACAGTCACCTATTTAG
>CAZTAR010000030.1:0-19127 GCA_964611695.1 uncultured Planctomycetaceae bacterium
CTCAGGATTCTCGGGGGGCTCGTAAGGCGCGCTGATGCCGGTAAAGTCGGAAATCTCTCCGGCTCTGGCCTTCTTGTAGAGTCCCTTGGGGTCTCGCTGTTCACACACTTCCAGCGGCGTATCGACAAAGACTTCGATGAAGAGAAGCCCCGCCTCTTCGTGGAGCCTCCTCGCCCGATCCCTATCGGCGCGGTAGGGGCTAATGAAGGATGTGATGCTGATGACGCTGGCGTCGGCGAAGAGCTTCGTCACTTCCCCGATGCGACGGATATTCTCGTCACGATCTTCCTTGGAGAAGCCGAGGTTCCCATTCAAACCGTGTCGAACGTTATCTCCGTCCAGAACATAAGCCAGGCGACCCTGCTGAACGAGTGCATGTTCAAGAGAAAAGCCAAGTGTACTCTTGCCGCTTGAGGGGAGGCCGGTGAGCCAGATGGTGCAGCCTCGTTGCCGGAGCAGCTTTTCGCGTTCCACCCGATCGACGTGACCTTCGTGCCAGACTACATTTGTCGATTTGATTGTCGCCATATTTTTTCTTTACCAGATGCCTTGGGACCAGACTAGTATTATCGGGCTCGCAGTTGTTAATTATTCTGAAACAGGGGCGTGCTCAAGTACCTCTCTCCTGACGAAGCGAGAATCACCACAATCAGCTTGTCGGTGTTTTCAGGTCGGGAGGCGAGTTGGCCTGCCGCCCAAATGGCCGCGCCGGATGATATTCCACAGAGTATCCCCTCTTCCTTGGCCGACCTCCTAGCCATCGCCATGGCATCGTCCGAGTTTACACGAATTATCTCGTCTAAGACAGCCGTGTTCAGGACGGCTGGGACAAAGCCTGCTCCGATTCCCTGGATCTTGTGCGGCCCGGGTGTGACAGGTTCCCCCGCCTTCGTCTGCGTCAATATGGGGGATTCCTCCGGCTCCACTGCAACGCACTGGACGCTCGGCTTCTTTTTCTTAAGGACTTCACCAATGCCGGTGATCGTTCCGCCTGTCCCGATGCCGGATACAAGGATATCGACGTCTCCGTTCGTATCGTCCCATATCTCGATTGCCGTCGTCCGGCGGTGAATCTCTGGGTTGGCGGGATTTTCGAACTGCTGCGGCATGAAGCTGCCGGGCGTTTGTTCCGCCAACTCCTGAGCGCGGCGAATCGCACCGGGCATCCCTTTGGCTGCAGGTGTCAGCACGAGGTTGGCCCCGAGGGCTTTGAGCATCATGCGTCGTTCCACGCTCATCGACTCCGGCATGGTTAAAGTGAGCTTGTAGCCTTTGGCCGCGCACACGAACGCGAGTCCAATTCCTGTGTTGCCGCTCGTGGACTCGAAGATTTCTGTCTCGGCATTGATTTTCCCAGCAGCCTCCGCAGCCTCGATCATGGATTTTGCGATGCGGTCTTTGACGCTGGCGAGCGGATTGAGATACTCGAGCTTGGCGTACACAAGGCCCTGCGAGCCTGCGACTCGGTTGAGCCGCACGAGTGGTGTGTTGCCCACGACATCAACGATGTTGTCGTACAGACGTCCCATAATTCCTCTCCCCGAGTACGATCGAAGAATACCCAATCGATACCCCCTGGGGGGGTAAAAAAGCGAGGCCTAATCATAGGAACGGTTGCAGGCATTCGCAATGTGAGCCGCCTCTTCCGCTTCCGGTTGGACGTGACATTGTGCATTCCACGAGCATGCCGTGCTCGAATTCCAGGTGAACACCGGAACCGGCAGACGCGAATGGCGCGTCCGTGAAGCAGTCGCAATCTATTTCAACTGAGGGAGGGCTGGAAATCAGTCCGAGCTACGACCGGACGCGGGTGGGGAGATGCTTGTCTATTCAATCGGCCTTTCTGCGATCGACTGCACCAAGCCGAGCCAGCGCTCAGGCGAAGGGGGAAACGATTCAGGCCCGCGTAGCTTCACGACCTCGGAAGCGAGCTGATCGGCCCGGCCGTTCTGGCCGGCATCTCGCAACGCTCTTTCCCATGATCGAAGCAGTTCAATGTGGATGAACCGAACCGTATCAGTGGCTTTTGTGTATGTCTCCACCGACGCGCCGTCAAACCATTTTGGAACGCGAGCTTTGATTCGAAGACACAGGGCGATGCCGGCGGAGTGTCGCCCCGCATCACTGAGGGATCGGCACCGTTCGAGCCGTGCCCAGAAGCCCAGTCTGCGAAACTCCGGAATTTCGAGGATTGGACGAAGTAGTTGTAGCGCCCGCTCAGGACGCCTGGCCTGTCGATAGGCGACCGCCCGCCAGAATCTAACGGACTCGGCAATGCCGTGGTCGTCGTCATTTTGGTAAAGGGCGAGTTTGTTGCAGGCATCCTGAATCGCCATTCGAGAGGTGGAAGTTCCGTCCGCCTTGCCGAAAGCGGCGAATATCTCCGCGAAAGCGCGCAACATGGAAACGCGATCCCTGGTTTGCCACATGACATCGGCTACTGTGGCGGCTGAGGAGTCCGATTCCTCGGAGCGTGGAGAGGCGGCTTCCTCGGAGGGTGAAGGGGCAGGTTCCTCTCCATGCGGTGCGATGGCGTCGTCGTTGTGTGTTGCAGCCAGTTCATTCGCAGCTCGGTCGAGGAAGTCCGTTGCCACTTTGGTGAAGGACACAAGTTGCGAGGACGTGGTGGACGGCAGCGGTGGAGAGTTTGCCGAGATCAGGATCCCTGTGAGCAACGGGGCACATTCCTTCGCAAGAATATCCTGGGCCGCCGCGAGATAAGCCTGACTTCGCTCCAAGTGTGTTTTGGCTGTCGTCAACTGCACGGATGACATCCATCGTTGGTGAAGTTCAGCCATCGAGTCGAGATCGCTGATCGAGGTGGTTGGGAATATTGCGACCTGCGTCGTTGCCGCGGACATTGATATCGTATGCTTTGATGTCGCTTGGGTGGTGGGTATTGGTTGAGAGGCGATTCTGGGACAAAGAAACGCCATCACTACGCAAGTTGGGACCATCTGCCGCAAGGCATTGTGGCGACGAAGGCGGGGCAGCTTCGTGGCGGGGCGATGTGTCCCGGCCCGCCATGCGAGATTACTGGAATAAGATCGGTTGGCAGAGTTCACAAGCTGATTATAGGAGTAAAGACGTGACCTTCAAGGTCTACCGTTCCGTGAACCGATGCTATTACGCGTCCTGCCGGGCAGGTCCGGACAGGCAACCTTGAGGTGTTTCGTGATATTCCAATCGCACAAGCACACACGTGGGATGGCTGCCGCTATTTCTGCCTTAATTGTGTTCACATGCTTCACGTTCTTGCCGGGATGTGGCTCCGATCGGCTGGATTCCGTGTTGCCGGCGGAGGTGGCGGGCTTCACGTTGGGCGATCTCGAAGACCTCCAAGATGATGAACGGTTAACAGACGACGAGAAGCGCGAGGCGATTCGGGCCGCTATCGGCGCACCGGATACGGATGAGGGTGATCGGCTTGTTGAATTCCTTTTGGATTTCAACGTGCCGTGATTCGGGATTGGCACCGTTCGTTTCGCGTTGTTCAGCCGATTGGCTGAAAGGAGGCATCCCCTCCCTGGGGATTATCACCGTTGGAGGAAAGAAAGATGAGAAGTACGAAGGTATTCATTTGTGTCGTTCTGGCGGGCTGCATCGGGATTGGTACGGCCGGCTGTGGTGTTTCCGACTTAATCTCCCTGGCGACGTCGGCGATGAAGCTGGACGGCAGTGCGTCAAGCGTCACCGGAGCGGAGTGGGAACTCTTGAGCAGTACCGCGGCCAATGCGGCAGGTGTGCCGGCACTGGCGTTAAGTACCGAGGAAGCAGCGGCGTTGGCCGCGTTCCTGGCCCTGAACAACATCGATGATTTCGGCAATATGGGCAACATGGACGCCCCGCCGGATGGTCTCGACGATCTTGCCGCCGCATTTCAGGCGAGAGCCGATGCAACCGGCACCACGTACGACCTCACAACGGAGGAAGGCGTCGAGCAGTTCTTCCAGGACTATGGAGAAGACTTGATGGCCGGCTTGCAGCAACTTCTGACCGATTTCGGCTTCGTGCCACCTGACATGGGTGGTGGTTCATAGCAATCCCTTGTGGATTAAAGCCAGCGATGCGGGGTGCCCCATCCTTTCTCAAAGAGAGGATGGGGGATTCCCTATTCGCGCAAAGGTGATCCCCCACCTTTTGCTACGCAAAGGACAGGGCACCCAGTTTGTCCGCAGTGCTATCATAGTCGGATATACGCACAGGGCCCTGGCAGACAAGCTGCCAGTGGTACTCATCATTCGATCTGTTAGAAAACACTAGAGCCTTTTAGCGTTGAGAGTGCATGCTCCGTTGTAGCGTCGCCCCCCCGCACCAAGCCGGCTTGTGTCAAGCCTGTGCCCCGACGGGCATCACCCGTTTGCTGGCCCCCACAAGGTCGAACGCTGACAGCTTGCTGACGCGCGCGGCTCTGATCATCGTTAACAGAATAGACAAGCTCAATCTGAACCTACGCTAGAACTCGCGCCGGCCTTCGATGGCGTCTTCCAGGACCGCGCGCGTGGCGTACTCGATTTGTGAACCTGCGGGCAATCCGCGGGCGAGTTGAGAAACCTTGACCTTATGGGGCGCGAGGATGCTCTTGATGTGCAGGGCCGTCCCCTCGCCTTCCATCGTAGGGTTCGTGGCGATGACCACTTCCGACACGCCGCCCGATTTGACCCTGGCCAACAGGGCGTCGATCGTCAGATCGCCAGGCTCGACACCGTCCAGCGGCGCGATGTGGCCCATCAACACGTGGTACACGCCCCGAATCAGGCCTGTTGATTCAAGGAGAATCACGTCTTTCGGCTGTTCGACGACGAAGATCAAGCCTTGGTCCCGGCGTGGGTTGCTGCAAATCGCGCAAGGGTCCGCCTCGGTCAGGTTGTAGCAAACCCGGCAGTGCCGCACATTTTCCTTCACCTCGCGGATCGCGGACGACAGGGCAAGGGCGGATTGCTTGTCCGACTTGAGAATGTGGAAAGCGAGTCGTTCGGCGCTGCGCGGACCGATTCCCGGGAGCTTCTCGAACTCCGCCGTGAGCCTCGATAGTGATGGGGGAATGGAATCGGCCACGTCGTAGTCGCCTGTGGGTTACTGTCCGCCCAGCAGATTGTCCAAACCAGGCAGGTTCATGCCGCCGGTCATCTTCTGCATCTCTTCCTTGACGCCGTCGGCCGCTTTCCGCTGTGCGGCACTAATTGCGGACTTGATCAAGTCCTCCAGCATTTCGACGTCGCCGGACTGAACGGTCGCCGGGTCGATCTTCAGGCTGACCAGTTCCAGCTTGCCGGTGACGGTGACTTGCACGGCGCCGCCGCCACTCTCGGCCTCGAAGCGGGAATCTGCAAGGCTCTCCTGCATCTCCTTCATCTTCGACTGCATCTCTTTGGCCTGTTTCATCATTCCGGCCAGGTTTCCGAGTCCGCCTAACATGGCATCTCCCTACGCTTGGGTTTCGTTGTCAGCAGGTTGTGTCGTCTCGGCGCGAGCGCCGCGTTGTACATGAACGATATTGCCGCCAAACATGTCGAGCGTCGCCTGGACCAGCGGCTCATCATTCGCCGCCTTGAGGTCCGCCTGTGTGACGCGCTGTGTGGTCTGTGGAAGCGGCTTCGCCTGGGGCCGAGTTTGCACAGCTTGCGCGCGACCCTGTCTTGTCTCGCCGCGGGTCGAAGGCGTTTGTGCCTTGGGACCGTTCGTGCGCGGGGCTTGTCCGCCTCGTGGTGGCGTCGCGTGTTTCGGTGTTGCTGTTCCGCTGCTGCGCGGGCCGGCATTGGCGATGGCGCCCGGTTCGACCTGAGCGAGCAATGATTCGATCGACGAGAACTTGGAGGCTTCGGCCAGGCGAACGATCGCCGCTTCGACCAATGCCCGGCCGCTGCCGCTGGATTTCACGCTGCGACGAAGCTCTTCGAGGACCGTGATCATGTAGACGAACGCGCCTTCGTCGAATTGGCGAGCCTGATTGATCAGCCGCTCGCGCAATCCCGCAGGCACATCCACGAGGTCCGTCTCGCCTCCGCAGACGCGCAGGACCATCAGGTCGCGAAGCTGACCGATGAGGAGGGTGCACCAATAGTCCAACGCGTGGCCCTGCCCGAGACTCACGTCCGAAGTTTCCAAAGCGCCCGCCGCATCGCCTGCCGCCAAACAATCAATGAGCGAGGCAAACAACTCGTCGTGCGCGGCGGGGAACAGTTCGTTGACCATGTCTGCCGTGATTGTTTGCCCGGCCATGGACATGACCTGATCCAGAAGGGAGAGCCCGTCGCGCATGGAGCCGTTCGCCAACCTCGCGAGCCGCTTCAACGCCGCTTCTTCCGCCTTGACCTTTTCCTCATTACATATCCGCAGCAACTGTTGGGCGATGTCTCCCGCGGGAATCGATTTGAACTCGAACTGCTGGATGCGGCTGAGGATCGTCGCGGGAACCTTCTGCGACTCGGTCGTCGCGAAGATAAACTTCACATGGTCCGGCGGCTCTTCCAACGTCTTGAGCAACGCGTTGAAAGCGCCCGTACTGAGCATGTGGACTTCGTCGATGATGTAAATCTTGAAACGGCTGCGAGCGGGTCGATAGACCGCGTTGTTGCGAAGCTCGCGGATATTGTCCACGCCGGTGTTGCTGGCGGCGTCGATCTCGACGACGTCCATATCTTCGCCCCGGGCGATCGCGATGCAAGAGTCACACGTGCCGCAAGGAGTCACGGTGGGGCCTTCGGAAGAGAGGCAGTTCATCGCTTTGGCCAAAATTCGGGCCATCGACGTCTTACCCACACCGCGGGTTCCGCAGAACAGGTAGCCGTGATGCACGCGATCCTGGCTGATGGCATTGCGGAGCGTCGTGCTGATTGGGGCCTGACCGATCACTTCGTCGAAGGTCTGGCTACGAAACTTGCGGGCGAGCACCGTGTAGGACATGAGGATCCATCCAATCGATCACAACGCCCCCGCACCTGCCAGGGTGCCACTGCTGCTAAGCAGTGGATGCTCGCCAGGGAGCCACTGCACTTGAGCAGTGGGGGCAGAACGCAGCATTCCGAGCGGCCCTACTCGAGAGCAGTGGCACATTGCTCGAATTCGGATTCGGATTCGGAAGCTCACAAACAAGACGGCCCCGCGCTCGGCGCCAATCCGCTCCGGCCCAGCACCTCACGGCACATGGGTAAACGCAGACGGGCTGCTGTGTTTCCACCCTGACCCGGTATCCCCGCAACGCATTGCATGAGACCGAACCATCAACGCCTCATGGCGCCGAGCGCGAAGCCGTCTCGGCTTCCAAACAACCGCTGGGATTATACCGGAGCCTCGACAAGAATCAAAAGGCCGGATGAGGCCCCGGGACCGAGGGCCTCCGTGGCAACTGCCGCGACACGCGAATCCGCGAGGTGGGACGCGATATGACTCCTTGTCGGGCGCCTGGTCCGAGCCCCGAGCGCAAGCGAGCGGGTATTGAGAGCGGCGGTCGGTCCGCGCGGCCACCGAGCTGGCGCTTGGCGTTCGGATGATTCCGACCGCTTGTGTGGCGGTCCTACCCCTGTCTGGCGATTCCGTGGCGGCCACTCTTCCCGAACTCGGCGGCCGCCACCGGCTTGGCCCGCGACCGTCCATCGGGACCACCGATCCCTTCCACGGGCTCCTCCCGGATTACATCAACTCCGTGACCCTCTTGACGAGTGCCTCGGCCGTGGCACTGTCTGCCGCTTCCGAAATCACCCGCGCGATCGGCTCGGTATTCGACGGGCGGACGTGGACCCAGCCTTCGGGCCAGTCGATGCGCAGACCGTCCGAGTCGTTCATGTTTCCGTCGCCGACAATCTGGGGCACCTTAGCCAATAATCCGTCGATCAGCTCGCGATCCATCTCGAACTTTTCTTTTCGCATGACGTAACGCGGCATGGCATCCACCAACGTCGCCAGCGGTCCTGAATCCGCCGCGTCCGCCAGCAGGTTCAGCACGAGCCCCATCGCGACGAAGCTGTCGCGCACGAGGGAGACCCGCGGATCGATCACGCCGCCATTGCCCTCCCCCCCGATGACGCAATCGAGATCCATGACGGCTCGGGCGACATTCGCTTCACCCACGGCCGTGCGTTGCACCACGATATCGCCGCCGGCTTGTGCCGCGATGTCGTCGATCATCCGCGAGGTCGAGAGGTTCACCGCCGCCGTGGCCGGGCCGGGCCCTTTGCCGAACATGTACTTCGCCGCCAGCGCGATCGTGTATTCCTCGCCAATGTAGCGGCCTGTGTTGTCGACGATGGCCAGCCTGTCGGCGTCGGGATCCTGCGCGAAACCGATCGCGGCGCCGTGTTGACGGACGGCATCACACAGGCCGGTGAGGTTTTCCGCAATCGGTTCCGGTGTGTGCGCGAACCTGCCTGTCGGCTCGGCGTTGATGTGGATCGTTTGGCAGCCCAGCCTGTCGAGGAGCAAGTGGCCGCCGAGGCCGCCGGCGCCGTTCACACTGTCGAGCACGACCTTAAACCGGGCATTCCGAATCGCCTCGACATCCAAAGTGTCGAGCACGCGGGCGACGTGCATCTCATGTGTTGTTGTGTCCGGTTCGATTCGGCCAACGTGGTCGATGTCCGCGAATGCGAACGTCTTGCTCCTGTACCGATTGAGAATCTCCTCGGCTAGTTCGGGCGGCGGAGCAAAACCTTGTGACGTAAGAAACTTGATTCCGTTCCAGGCGGCGGGATTGTGGCTAGCTGTGATAACAACGCCACCGGCGGCCTGTCGTTCGTGGATCATTACCGCGACGCCGGGCGTGGAGACGACGCCCAAATCAATCACGTCGCACCCGGAGGCCATAAGCCCGCTGGCGAGCGCGTTGAAAACCATCGGACCACTCGGTCGCGTATCGCGCCCGACAACGACCTTCCCGCCGCCGAGATGTGATCCAAACGCGCAACCGAGTTCGGCGGCGAGAGTCGGTGTCATTGTCTCGCCGACGATGCCGCGAACACCCGATACGCTCATCATCAAAGTCATGAATAGAACTCCGTTCGCGCCGGTAGCGCTTTGTTACAGTTCGCAGGTGGGATTACAAGGGTGCCACTGGCGGCTTGCCCGCCAGTGCGTTGTTCGTTTGTGCGGAAACTGGCGGACGAGCCGCCAGCGCGTTGTTTGTTTGTGCAAACACTGGCGGACGAGCCGCCAGCGCGTTGTTCGTTTGTGCAAACACTGGCGGGCAAGCCGCCAGTGGCACCCGCACTGCTCAGACTTTCGTCCTTCCCGCTTGGATCGGTCATGGCTGTTCCCGCTGCTCAGCCTGTTGCTGATCCTCCAGGTCGTTCCGAACTTCCGGAGGCAGGTAGCGCAGTTCGACTTCCGGCAGCGACGCCATCGCCGCCAGTGTGCGATCGTACCGCGTTTCCAGATCGGCCGCGGTATCGACGAACAAAACCCGTTGGCCGTGTAGTTGGCAGAGCCCGCCGCCGTCGCCTCCGAGCATCTCGCGACGAACGGTCAAGCCAAGCTCCTCCGCCAGTGTCAGCAAGGTGTCGAGTCTCGAACGCAGGTCCATCCGCGGGGCCCTCCGGTGTGGCAAGATCACGACACGCGGTCCTGGCCCGGCATGGCGACCCGTGGGCTGAGGGGCGGTCAAGTTCGCGCCGGCATCTGCCGATAACACGGTCGTTCGCCGTACCATCGCGAGGTCGAGTTCCGATACATGCTCCACGAATCTTCAACCGACATCAACCTGCAACAAGTGAAATCCGGCCTGGAATCCCATCTGGACGGGCTGGAGCAGCGGATGCAACTGCTCCACAGCCAGATTGAGCAACTCCAACGGCTGGCAATGCTTGGCACGGTCTCGGCCACGCTTGCGCACGAGTTCAACAACATCCTCACGCCAATCGTGAGCTACTGCGACTACGCCCTGAAAAACGACGACCCGGAGATGATGCGGACGGCGGTCGAAAAAACACACAAGAACGCGCATCGCCTCACAACCCTCTGCCAGCGGATCCTTGGCATGGCTGTGGACGACCAAATGGGGCCGAAGGACACGCCGATTCTGCCGCTGATCACAGACGCGGTCGAATGTCTGGGACGTGATCTTGACAAGGACAGCATCTCATTGGCAGTCAACGTGCCCGAAGATTTAACCGCACGGACGACGGCGGGCGCTCTGCAACAGGTGCTCTTCAACCTCGTCATCAACGCGAGGCAGGCAATGCTCGACACGCCGGGAAAACTTAGCATTTCCGCCGCTCGAACGAATGGGAACGAGGTGAGGATCGATGTTTCCGATACAGGCGTCGGCATCAAGTCGGAAAACCAGGATCGGATTTTCGAGCCATTCTTCAGTACCCGCCGACATGAAAACAAGTCGGACCGACAAGGCATCGGCTTGGGCCTTCACATTTGCAGGCAACTCATGGAACAGCAGGGCGGCACGATCACCGTTGCCAGCAAGCCCGGCCAGGGTACGACGTTCACACTCACGCTTCCGAGTTAGTATTATATTTGACCTGAACTGGCAAATGCTATGGGTGGCGTTCAGAGCCGCGCGCGTCAGCAAGCGGTCATTGTTCGATTTCGTTAGGCCTACACATTGGAAGGCCCCACCGCTTCTTTACGATCGCGGCTCTGACTACGGCAGCGGACAAGGTGCGTCAAGACCATCCTACATTGGAGCAGCTTATGTTCTCCGTAGCGGCCGACGCCCCTGTCGGCCGAGGAAAGCAGTTTGTATTCCACGTCCGACACGGGGGTCGGAAGCTACAAGATCGCTGAGGTTGCTCTAAGTGGTGCTTGATATGTGTGCCAGAAGAGGTGCGTCTTGTGGTGCAGGCTGCCGCTGTTGATGAACTGCATCGCGCCATCGAGTGTTTTGGCTGTGTAAGTGGTGTCCAGTTCGATCCCTTCATCCTCTCGGAAAGCCTCCCTGAGTCGCGTCGCTTCCTCGGTGGGTTGGGCATAGCCACGACCTAGTGCCGTACCGATGACACTCACGTCCAACCGGTTCATTTTCATCTTCGGTACGCTTGGGTCCAGGCGGCGGATGAAGCGGGCGAGACGACGGGCGAGTCTCGCCCATCGTCGCGATGTGCAATACCAGCGATAGGACGTCACGACGCCTACGAGTCGGGTTCGGAGTCCGGCGAGTTTGCAGCCGACGAGCAGGCCGGCGGCGGTGCCGAGGCTGCCGAGCGCGACGTAGATGAAATCCGGCTCCGGCAGTTGGCCCGCTTCGATTTGTTGTTTCAATTCAAAGGCTGCGTTGACGTGCCCCACACACGCAGGCAGCGAGCTGCCGCCGGCCGGAAGGAAATACACTCGACCTGCGAAGCGGCCCAGCCGAGCGCGAAGTAGTTCCAGCGTGAGCTTCGGCAGAAGCGTCAGAGTGTTCGCGCGGACGTATCTCGCGCCGGCGTCGAGACCTGTCTGAATGTTGCCTTGCACGTAGTGGGCGTGGGGCTGCGGGAGCACCACGGCTGCGGTGCCAATCCCGAACCGCCGAGCGTGCCACGCGGTTTTCGCGACATGGTGACTGCCTTCGGAGCTAAATGTAAGGATCGTCTTGGCGCCACGGCGCTGGGCGTCCGCGATCACAAACTCGATGCCACGGACCTTGTTGCCGGCGCACTGGGGGTGTGACAGGTCTTCCCGTTTCACGTACAAGGCTTCGAGTCCCTGGGCCGACGCGAAGTGGTGCGCCTCTGACACGGGTGTCGGCCACTGGCCAAGAGAAACCCATGGCAGGGCGTTCCGCAAGCCGGGGAATTTTTCGAACAGCGGCAGGCCGAATTCGTCAGGCTGGGGCGTCATGGGTGGAGCAGATTCTCCGCAACGTATTCCGCCAGGGCGGCGATGGTCATCGACGGCGGCACGCCGGTCGGCGTGGGGAGCAAACTGCCGTCCGCGATATAGAGGCCGGGATGACCGTACACCTCACCCAATGGATTCGTGACGCCCCCGTCCGGCGACTCAGCCATGGTCGCGCCCCCCAACGGATGAATGGTCACAGGCAGACGCCGCGAGATGACCGCCGGTGGCATGATCAGTTTAGCGCGGGCCGCTTCGGCCAAGACCCCGAGGCACGCCGCCGATTGTTGTCGAAACGCATCGTCACGGCGCGGCGATTGACAGTTAAACATCTTACCCCTTCGATCGAGCTGCAACCGACACGGGTTGGGATCGAATCCCATTGTCCCGATCGACCAGGTGCATCGCCGGGCAGGCGCGAGCCGAATGCCTCGGATCCATCTGGCGGGATTCAACAGGCCAACGAGGCTTCCGGCGTCATAAGGCACGAGACCGGTCTCCATCAGGAACAGCCGGTGGCGATCCCACAGGTCCACCCACGCGGTAACGGGCGGTCCGGCATCGGGTTTGGGTTCCGGATCGGGGCCGACCAGCAGCCCGCCGGAGTCGCCGTTGGTGAAGAAACGCTTCCCCAGGGCATCACTGAGGTTCGGTAGTGTTTCCAGCTTGTCTCGGCAGTTGAGCAGCAGTCGCACGGTCGAGAGCGTGCCGGCCGCGAGGACGACGCGCGATGCGCGGATCAGACACTCGCCCCAACGCCCATGGTGTAGACAACGGCACGCCACACGGTAGCCGCCGGCCGCGCGAGGAACGACAGCTTCCACTTCGTGCAGCAGGCGGAGATCGACTCCGAGCGCTTCGGCCTGTGGCAGATAGGTTTTGGCAAGGGTTCGCTTTCGCGCCACACGGCCTCCGCGAAACCAAGTGGCCATCTCGGCTTGGAGGCCGTCCGTGGGAGGCGTTCCGCAAAGCTGGGCAACATCTTCGGGCCAGTCCATTGCCAGGGGGAGTCTGGTGACGGTCGCGCCGATCCTTTGGCCAAGGGTCTCCAATGCGATCGTCCGCGAGAGTGATATTGGCACCTGAGAGGGTGCAATCATTTTCGCAACGCGATCGTAGTAGGGCCGCAGCGCGTCGTAGTTGAGACCTGCGGGCCAGTCGTGTTCGAAGACCTCACGTGGGGCGGGCAGCGTTACCGCCGTGTAGAGCTGCGATCCACCACCGACCGCGCTGGCACAAGCGGCGATGAGCCGTTTTCGCCGGTGGAGGTCGATCAGGCCGGAAGCCTTGCGGGAGTGGAAGGTCGGCATCCGCCCGGCAGCGAGATCTTCGAAGGCTTCGGGCGTCATGCGGCGCCCACGGTCGAGCAGAATCACGCGCAGGCCGGCCTGCGCCGCGCGCAATGCGCAGACGGCCCCGCCAAAGCCGGACCCCACTATCGCCAGATCGCAGTCTACTCCAGACATCCCAGGCATTATACTCGATGCGGCTCGAATCCGATGGTGCCTTGTCCTCATGACTCGCGCACGTGCGCGGTGCCGGCAATCTCGGGTGTTACGGCCGACGGACTGTTGTGAACGCCGTGATCGTCGATGTTCATTGCCATATCGGTTTCAGCGCCAAGCGGATGGATCAGGCCATCCCTCGGTTCTCGTTCGAGGAAGACGGCTCTCGGGGGACGCCGGGGTATGACAGCTACCTTTCGCCCCGGTTGTTTAACCGTGTGGCGTGGCGATTCGTGCGGCGATGGCTCGGTGTTCCTTCGCATCTCGGCCGGGGCGATGAACTGGACGCACATATCCAGGCGGCCTACCTGCGGCACTGGTCGGCGATGCCGTGTGTCGATCGGCTCGTGCTCCTGGCGTTTGACGAATACCACGACGATGACGGCCTGCCAATCGGTGAATGCCGGCGGCGGCGGCAGATCGGCAGTGATTTGTACGTTTCCAACACCCTTGCGCGGGCCATGTGTGCTTCACAGCCGGATCGCTTCCTGTTCGGCGCATCGCTTCACCCCTATCGCGAGCAGTCGGGACGAAACGCCTGCGATATGTTGGCGGATGTGGCAGCAGCCGGAGCTGTCCTCGCCAAATGGCTGCCGATTCATCAGAACATTCGCGCCGAGGACGAACGGACGATGGCGTTTCTACGTCGGGCAGCCGAACTCGATATCGCGATGCTGATCCACTACGGCGGAGAAATGTCGCTCGCCTCGCAACACCAGGAGTTAGAACGGCCGGAGCCGATGCTGAACGTGCTTCGGACACTGCGAAAAGAGGGCGCTATGCCGACGGTCATCGTCGCGCACGCCGCCACGCCGTCATTCCGGTTTCAAAGTGCCGCCGGGCATCGAGCCTTGTTGGAAGCGATGGCGGGCGAGTTTGCCGACGCGCCGCTGTACGCCGACATCTCCGCACTACTCGCCCCCGGCCGCACGAGTCGGCTGGCTGACTTGGCGAGGAGACCCGAACTGCACGGCAAGCTCATTTGGGGGAGCGATTTTCCGATTCCCATCTTTTCGTTGCCGTTGTGGCGAATGATCGACCGGAGGACACGCCGCCAGATCTCGAAGCAACCCTCCTGGATTGAGCGGAGCATCCAACTCTGTCGCGCGGCCGGCTTCAAGGAAACAGTCTTCACTCAGGCGGCTGATATCCTCAAAGTGAAGACAGGGCCATAGCGATCAAGACGGCTGCGGGCTACCTTCGGCCCCCGAAGATAATCATCGCAAAGTAGAGGAGTTGGGCGATGGCCGTGATGGTCGCGGCCACGTAGGTCATTGCGGCGGCGTTCAGCACCTTGGCCACGGTGGCATCTTCGTCCAGGGTAATCATGCCTCCGCTGATGAGAACAGCTCTTGCCCGACGGGAGGCGTTGAACTCCACAGGCAAATTGACAATCTGAAACAGAACGACAGCGCTGAAAAGCACGAGCCCGACAATCGCCAATGGCTGAAGCGCTGCGATGAACATCCCTGCCAGGATGAGGATCATTGACAGATTGCTCCCGACGGATGCCATGGGAACCAGGGCTCCTCGCACGGCCAGCGGCGCGTACCCGACAGCGTGTTGGATGGCGTGGCCGGCTTCGTGGGCGGCGATCCCCAACGATGCGAGGGATCGACCCTGGTAGACTTCCGGACTGAGCCGGAGGACTTTTTTACGTGGATCGTAATGGTCGCCCAGGAATGATCGAACCGGCTCAATCTTGACATCCCGGATGCCATTTTGGTCCAGGATACGTTGGGCGGTTTGGGCGCCGGTCAGGCCGCTCTGGGCTGGGCGCGTTTTCGCCTGGGCATAGGCCGACTTGACTCTCCACTGTGCCCACAGAGCCAGAAGGATGGCCGGGCCGACGAATATGAAGTAGCTCGGATCAATGAAGAAGAAAGCAAAGATCGTCATCGTGTTTTTATCCTTTCACTCCCTGGCTGCCATCATGCTATCTTATACGTCGGAGAGCGAGTACAAGGTTCATGCAAGCTTATAGTGCCTGTTCTACCGCGTCGCCCGAGCCTTGTACGAAATCCGAGCCCAGAGCGCAAGCGAGCGGGTCCGAAGGACTGTAGCGGTTTAAGAAACACCGTAGCGTCCGACCCCCGTGTCGGACGTGGAATACCATGTGTTTTCGACGGCCGACAGGGGCGTCGGCCGCTACACTCAAACTGAAAATTCTCTAACGGTGTGCCCGCGAAGACCGCGTGCTGGCGCTTGGGGCTCGGATCAAGTTCGCCGAACCCGCTGATCACCCACGAGAGGAGTGGCCGGGGGGCGAGGTCCCTGCTATCCTCTTGCGAGTGTCGGATCTTGATTGGGACATCCTGATTGTCGGCGCGGGCATGGCAGGCGCCTCTACGGCCTATCATTTGGCCAGAATGTCCGACCTCCGCGTGCTGATCATCGAACGGGAAACCACCCCCGGCGTCCATTCGTCCGGCAGAAATGCTTCCTACATCCGAGAGCGAATGGAGGACCCGGCCATTCAGCTGCTGGCGACTTCTGGCGCGGAGTTCTTGCGAGAAGGGACCCTGGCGGAGTTCCTGCAGTGTGGCGCCCTCTTGTTGGGGCTTGGAGAAGAGGAAGCCTCAAAGCACGTCCCGGTGGCCCAAGGGAGGGGCCTCTGGTGCCCTATGGATGGCGTGATCGATGTTGCCGCGCTCCTGCAATCCTATCTCTCGGGCCGCACAATCCAGTTCGATACCGAGGTTCTGGCATTCTCCCGCAAGGATGATGCGATCGAGGTCACAACCAACCAGGGCGTCATCAGTTGCGGGCTGCTCGTCAACGCCGCCGGTCCCTGGGCCGGCCAACTGGGTGGCTTGCCGCTGACGCCGCTGCAACGACACGTCTTTGTCACGCCGCCGATGGACTGGGTGGACCCTCATTGGCCGTTCGTCTGGGATACCGTCGGCGGGTTGTATTTCCGGCCGGAATCCGGCGGCCTGCTACTCAGTGCATGCGACGAAACGGCCGCCCCGCCGGGTGATTACAGTGAAGACCTTGCCGTGATGGAAACGCTCGCTGAGAAATTGGCGTCATTGCAGCCCCGGATGAGTGATATCGCCATCAGCCACAGTTGGGTGGGACAGCGCACCTTTGCTAAAGATCGGCGATTCGTCATCGGCTTCGATCCTCGGAATGACCGGCTCTTCCATGTCGCCGGCCTGGGCGGGCACGGTGTTACGACTTCCTACACGGTGGGCAAGATGGCCGCCGAGGGAATCTTGAAGAAGACGGGTGATCCGCAGGGCGTGTTCTCGCCCGCTCGGCTGTTCTAAGGCGTTGTTGGATTGAGCGTGCCTGCCCCCATGTCACCGCACTACAGCATCTCGACGGTGAGATTCTGGTTTGCGTAGATGTTGATTTCGCCTGCGATCCCGAGGCTTTTCTCCACGATCTCATTGGCCGGCATCGCCGTGTTTGCCATGAGCGCCCTGGCCGCCGCGAGCGCGCATGAACCGCCACTGCCGATCGCGAGGATGCCGTCGGTTGGCTCGATCACGTCGCCATTCCCGCCGATGATCAGGCTCGTGTCCGCATCGGCCACGGCAAGCAGACTTTCGAGTCGTCGCAACACCTTGTCCGTTCGCCAATCCTTCGCGAGTTCGATCGCCGCGCGTTTCGTATTCCCCTTGTACTCCTCCAGCTTGCCCTCGAATCGTTCCAGGAGCGCGAAGGAATCCGCCGCGGAACCTGCAAAGCCGGTCAAGACCTTGCCCTTGAAGAGTCGGCGAATCTTGACGGCATCGCTTTTGAGGATGGAGTCGCCCAGCGTGACCTGACCATCGCCGCCCATGGCAACTTCGCCTTCCCGTCGGACAGAGAGAATCGTCGTGGATCTGATTCGCATGGCTCTTTTTTCCATTGCCTGAAACCTCGCTGTGGTTTTCGGGGTATGATGTAGTAATGGAGCAGGCTCCTCCGGGGTATCTTGGCGCGCGAGCCTGCCGGGAGCCTCAGAATACCATGTCTACCGCACGTATGAAACTCGTTTGGCGATTGCCCCTGCTAGCAATCCTCGTGGTCGGTTGTGGAGAGCAGACCCAGCCTCCGAAAGAAACACAAGCCCCAGCCTCGAAACCTGATGTCCCGAATCGACCTTTACCAGACGAACAGTCTCCGCCCAGGGCACAACCGCCGGCCGAGCCACAACCCCTGCCGCCGGCCCCCCCGGCGACATCCCAGCCCGTTGCACAGGTCGAGGTCGCTCCGATTCCCCCGGTCAAGGAACCGAAACGCCCCAAAGACTCTTGGGTGATCTTCCGGGCCCCTTTTGATAAGGCGAGCGACGTGGCATGTGACGCCCGGTGGACCGGCGAAAACCGCCTTGAGGTGAACACTGATAACGTCCAGCGCGTTACAATCGATATGAGGCGATTGCCCGAAGGCGCGCCGACGAAGGGGCCCTGGAATCTCCAGATCGACAAGCAAGGGATCCAGATCACGGGCTTTCGGGGCAAGGTGATGGACCTTGTCCGGTCGAAGAACGGCATTTGGACCGTCGACCGGACGAAACCTCGGAAGCGAGGCTGAGTCATGCTTTCGCGATTACTCACAATACTCATCGTGCTGGCGTTGTGCCCTGCCGTCTCGGCCGATCCCCCGGACAAGCCGCCCAAGGACCCGCCCGCTGATCGGGGCGGCTCTGACAAGAAGGCCAAGAAGAAGCATAAGAAGAAAGGCGCCCAGGACAAGTCCAGCAAAAAGGCCGGGAGCAAGTGTGGCAAGAAGACGCGCGATGACAATGAGGGGGCCGAACAGGACAAACGCCGGAGACCTCCGACTGATCTCGCCATCAAGGCAGTTCGGACTGTGATTGAGAACGCGGAGTTCGAGAACCTGACGTTTGAGGACTTCACCGAGTGGGTGCGGCGGACCACGAAGGCCAATGTCGTTGTTCGCTGGAAGCTGCTGGAAAAAGAAGGCGTCGAGCGAGACTGCCCAATCTACCTCAAGCAGAAAAACATCCGGATGAAGAAGCTGTTGCGACTGGTCTTCCTGCAAGTCACCGAAGATTTGAAATCGGTCGAACTCGCAGCCCTGGCGGATGGTAACACCATCGTCATCTCCACGAAGAAAGACCTCAACACCAAGCGGATCACGCGTGTTTACGATGTGCAGGACCTGCTGATTGTTGTGCCGAATTTTGCGAGCACGGCCTTTTCTCACACTGGCGCCGGTCGAAGCGGTGGTTTTGCAGCCAGTGTGGACCCGACCGGCGCCGTCAGGCGGAAAGAGCTGACCACCGAAGACCAGGCGCAGAAGCTCATCGATATCATCACGACGCATATCCAACCATTGTCCTGGAAGGTCAACGGCGGCAAGGGAACGCTCGTTTACTTCAGGGGACGGCTCGTCGTCTATAACAACATCGACGTACATCAACAAATCGGTGGCGCCGTTAGCACGGTGGAGGGATCCGAGGCGGCCGCGGGCTTGTAAGTCCGAATTTCAAAGCAATTCGACTGTCGCTTTTTCAGGTTGAGAGTGCATACTTTGATGCTGCGTCGGCTTCCCGTGGCAAGCGGGGATGACCCATTGGCTAAACTGCGACATACGAGAGAAAGATACCCGTGGATTTGTTTGGCGTTCGGCGCGTGCCGTTCATGGCCCGCCGGAATTACATCATCGAAGTTCAACATCTCTTCCTCTGGGGCATCTTCGCGGGGATGTTCGAGGGGACTGTCTCCTCGATTGTTGTCGCGAAGACCTTCGACGCCGAGCCCTGGCTGATCACCATCGTCATGGCCTCGCCCATGTTCTCGAATCTCATGGGGCTCCTCTGGGGCGCGGTCGCCACGGGCCGGCGCAAGCTCCCTCTCTTTGCCCTGTTCGCGGGGGCCTCCAGCGCGATGATCGGTT